>NZ_JAVFVX010000166.1:0-11872 GCF_033441795.1 Streptomyces sp. ADMS
AGGTCTTTCACCTCCGCTCGAAACACAGCGCCTCACGGCGCACCCACGACCTCCGCCACTCCACCGCCACCCTGCTCCTGGAACAAGGCGTCGAACTCGTCGTCATCAAGGAACTCCTCGGCCGCGCCCACATCGGCGTCACCGTCTACGCCCACGTCCGACTCCGACTCCAACACCATGCCCTCGAAACCCTCGGCAAGACCCTCGACGAACTCCCCTAAAAACCGGACGGCAACGGCGGCGGACACCTAATGTCCGCCGCCGTTGCCGTCAGCTACTGCCGTCAAGGCCCGCTGGAGCCCTGTCAGACGCAGCTTGGCAGGGCCCAGGTTTACGATGCAAACCGCATAGACTTGCTGAATTCAGCCCGTTCAGCATGCTTACGGTTTCCCCCGAGTGGCCCTTCTCCAGACCGTCTCAAATTCTTGATGATCGATCTCCGTGGGGGTGAATTCCTCTTGCTCGGCAAGCTCCTCAATACTTGGCGTCTCGATTTCACCCAACATAGTTGCTCCCGTTGAGGTGACCTCACTAGCAAATTCATGCCGACCGTCTCGATACACCTCGACTTTACGAACTTCGTAGCGCTCTTCGTCGATTTCGCTGAAGAGAGTCACAGGCTCGCCGGGGAAGTCGTGATGCCAGACCACCTTTAGATACTTCATTGCTCGATGGGCCCCCTGCCGTGGCCGACTATCCTTTCGGATACATCCAGAATCCCCCCGTTGAGGACAAAGACACCCTCTCGATCAGGCGCCTTCCCGCACCCCGCGTGGCCGTACGTGCGCCCGGTGTAGCGGACCTGGCCCGACGGCGTCAGGGCGACACTCGTGATCGGTCAGCCGACGCACCAGATAGTCCCTGCCGAAGCGTCGACTGACTACCCGATCCCCCTGCTGGTTCCCCGGACCCGCCCCCGCCCTACAGCAACCCCGCCCCCGCCAAGAACTTCCCCACCCTCTCCACCTCGTCCTCCGACAACGGAATCTGTGGATCGGCGGTCACCGGGCAGTCGATGACCCCCCGCAAATACAGCGCCGCCTTGAACGCCCCCAGCCCCGCCGAGCTCCCCCCCATCCGCACCGGATCCCCCGCCGCCACCATCCCGAACAGCACGCACAACCGTTCCTGCTCCGCCCGCGCCCGCCCCCAGTCGCCCGCCCGGCAGAAGCGGTCCAGGCGTACGTACCCGGCCGGGTCGACGTTCGCGAGTCCCGGCACCGCCCCGTCCGCCCCCATCGCCAGCGCCGAGTCGACGAGCAGCTCGCTTCCCGTGAGGACGCTGAAGCCGCCGATCCCGGGGTGCTCCCGTGCCCCCGTCACCACTGCCCGGAACGATGCCAGGTCGCCGCTCGAATCCTTCAGGCCCGCCAGGACACCATCCGCCGCCAGTTCCAGTACCAGGCCAGCGGGCAGCTTGCTGTGTACGGACGCAGGGAGGTCGTACGCCACCACCGGGACCGGGCTGCCCGACGCCACCAGGCGGAAGTGGCGGGCGATCTCCGATGGGTGCGTGCGGGTGTAGAAGGGCGCCGTGACCACCACCGCGTCCGCGCCCGCCGCCGAGACCGACCGTACGTGGTCCAGTACCCGGGGTGTCGTCATGTCGATCGCGCCCGCCAGGACTGGTAGCCGGCCCGCTACGTGGCCCACCACAGTCTCCACCACCAGCCTGCGCTGGTCGTCCGTCAGATACGCCGCCTCCGACGACGAACCGAGCACGAACAGGCCGTCCACGCCCGCCTCCACCAGGTGGTCGACCAGCCTGACGAGTGAGCGTACGTCCACCCCGCGGTCCGGTGTCAGGGGAGTGCAGACGGGAGGGACGACACCGGTCAGCGGGGTGGGGAAGGTCATCAGGGCTCCCTGGGGTCTTTCGGGGCGTGCGGTGGTACGGAGGTGGTGACGGGGGCGTCAGCTACAGGGCTCTTCTGCGTGTCGGGCACGGCGGCGACCGCCTGGGCGACCAGGTCCCGCGTCGCCCGGCCCTCCTCCACAGGGTGGTGGCAACGGAACCGGTGTCCCGGGATTGACGCGGCCGTGAACTCCGGCATCCCCTCCGCGCACACCTCCGTCGCCTTCCAGCACCGTGTGCGGAACGGGCAGCCGGACGGGGGACGGGTTGCCGACGGGACTGGCCCGACCAGGGGAATCGGGTCGATCGGGTCCAGCAGGCCCGGCGTCGCCGAGAACAGTGCCCGGGTGTACGGGTGACGCGCCCTGTCCGTCACCTCGTCCGCCGGGGACTCCTCCACGATCCGGCCCAGGTACATCGTGATCACCCGGTCGCTCATCCGCCGTACCGTCTGGATGTCGTGCGAGACGAAGACGAGAGCCAGGCCCAGCCGTTCCTTCAGGTCCAGGAGGAGGTTCAGGATCTGGGCGCGGACCGACACGTCCAGCGCGCTGGTCGGTTCGTCTGCCACCACGAGGTCGGGGTTCAGGGCCAACGCCCGTGCGATGGCAACTCGTTGGCGTTGGCCGCCGGAGAGCTGACCCGGCAGGCCGTCTGCCAACGCCCTCGGCAGGCCTACCAGGCCCATCAACTCCCTTACCCGCTCCTCCCGTTCCTTCGTCGTGCCCCGCCTGTGCACGTCCAGCGGGTCCCGGAGGATCTGGCGGACCGTCAGGCGACGGTTCAGAGCCGTCGACGGGTCCTGGAAGATCATGCCGGTGCCTGTTCCGATGGCCGAGCGGCGCTCCGCCGGCTTCATCGTCCACAAGTCGTCGCCCCGGAACGACACTTGTCCCGACGTCGGCGGCTGCACGCCCACCAGCACCTTCGCCAGCGTCGACTTCCCGCACCCCGACTCGCCCACCACGCCCACCGTTTCGCCGGGCGCGACCCTGAAGTCGGCGCCTGTCAGGGCGTACACGCGGTCCCGGGTGAACAGGCCGCCGCTGCGGGCCTTGTGGACCACGTGCGTGTCCGACAGTTCCACCAACGGGGTCGTGGCCAACACAGCCGTACTGGTGCTCACTTCACCGTCTCGCTTCCCGTCGGCTCCGGCGTCGTCAGGTCGATCGCCGGGTGGTGGCAGGCCGCCACGTGGGTTGGTACGCCCAGGAGATCGGGGGCCGTCGTGCGGCACACCTCCGTCGCCAGCGGGCAACGGTCCGCGAAACGGCAGCCCTTGGGGAAGTCGGCGGGGGAGGGGACCGTGCCCTTGATCTGGGTCATGCGGACCGCCGCCGACTCCAGCGACAGCACGCTGCCCAGCAGGCCTCGGGTGTAGTGGTGGGAGGGGGACCCCACCAGGTCCGCCGTCACGCCCGTTTCGACGATCTGGCCGCCGTACATCACCACCACCCGGTCCGTCACGTCCGCCACCAGGGCCAGGTCGTGCGAGACCAGGACCAGGGCGAAGTCCAGCTCCTCGCGCAGGCGCAGGAGCAGTTCGATGATCTGGGCCTGGACCGTCACGTCCAACGCCGTTGTCGGCTCGTCCGCGACGATCAGTTTCGGCTCCCGGGACAGGGACATCGCGATCAGCACCCGCTGGCGCTGGCCGCCCGACAGTTCGTGCGGGTAGCTGCGGAGGGTGCGGTCGGGGTCCAGGCCCACCAGGCCCAGCAGCTCCTCCGGGGTGCGGCGGCCTCCTCGGCGTACGACCTGCTTCAGCTGCGAGCGGATCGTCATCGCCGGGTTCAGGGACGACAGGGCGTCCTGGTAGATCATCGCCATCTCGTGGCCCAGCAGCTTGCGGCGTACGCGCATCGGTTCCGCCAGCAAGTCCCGCTGGTTGAAGCGGACCTGGCCGGTCACCCGCGCGCCCTTCGGTTCCAGGCCCATCACCGTCAGTGCCGTCAGCGACTTTCCGCAGCCCGACTCACCCACCAGGCCCAGGACTTCACCCGGGTGGACCTCGAAGCTGATGCCGTCGACGATGTCCACACCCGCGTGGCGGGCCGCGAAGCCGATCGTCAGGCTCTCGACCGCCAGTATCGGCAGGCCGGTTGCGACCGGTCGCGCCCTTGAGCGCAGGCGCTCCGCCGCCTCCGTCAGGCCCGGCAGGGCGAGGACCTTTCCGGTGCCCGGCTCCGGGGCCTCCAGGGGGTCTTCCTGCTCCCGTACCTCCACGTCGCGGGCCGCCGGCGCCGCCCACGCGTCCGACACGCCCTCCGAGAGGACGTTCAGCGACAACACCGTGATCAGCATCAGCAGGCCCGGGAAGACCGTCGCCCACCAGCCGCCCGTCAGGACCATGTTCTTGCCGTCCGCGATGACGCTTCCCCAGGACGGGTCCGGCGGTCGTACACCCGCGCCGATGAACGACAGCGACGCCTCGAAGACGATCGCCTCCGCGACCTGCACCGTGCAGAACACCAGCACGGGCGCTGCGCAGTTGATCGCCACGTGCTTCAGGACAATGTGTGGAGTGCGGGCGCCGATCACCCGTTCCGCCGTCACGTAGTCCTCGCCGTACTGGTCCAGGACATTCGCCCGGACCACCCTTGCCACCGGTGGGGTGAACAGGAACGCGATCGCGCAGATCAGGACCGTGATGCCGCCGCCGAAGACCGCGACTAGCACGGCGGCAAGCGCGATGCCCGGGAACGCCATCACCACGTCCAGGCAGCGCATCAGCGTCTCGTCGACCGCCTTGCGTGACGTCGCCGCGATCGCGCCGATCAGCGCGCCCGCTGTCAGGGCCAGTGCGGTGGCGCCCAGGCCGATCGCGAGCGACCAGCGGGCGCCGTACATCAGCCGGCTCATGATGTCGCGGCCCAGGCTGTCCTGGCCCATCCAGTGCTCGGCGGAGGGGGCTCCCGTGCCGCCGGTCAGGGGCTGTTGGTCCAGGGGGTCGTCGGGGGCGACGAGGGGGGCGAAGACGGCCACGAACACCACCAGCGCCAGGAAGCAGACCGCGATCCGGGACAGGACCGGGAGGCGGCGCCAGCCGCGCAGACGGATACCCGGGCGGGACAGGAGGGCGGCCAGGCGCCCCCTTTCGAACATCATGAACATCAGGCCGCATCCCTCAAACGTGGGTTGACCAGGAGATAGAGGATGTCGATGACCAGGTTCACGACCACGAAACCGGTCGCCGTCGTCAGGACCACTCCCTGGACGACCGCCGGGTCGCCGTTCTTCACGGCGTCGATCATCAGCTTGCCCATCCCGGGGAGCGAGAAGATCGTCTCGATGACGACCGCGCCGCCGAGCAGGTATCCGACGCGCAGGCCCAGGACCGTGAGCGGGTTGATGAGCGCGTTGCGCAGCACGTTGCGGCCCACCACCACTCTCGGGGGCAGGCCGCTGCCGATCGCCGTACGGACGTAGTCCTTGTCCAACTCCTCGACCACCGCCGTACGGACGATGCGAGTGAGCTGCGCCGCCACCGGGAGGGAGAGCGCGAGAGCCGGGAGCGTCATCGTCTTCAGCCAGCCGGTGAAGGAGTCGGCCGGGTTGATGTAGCCGCCGGTCGGGAACCAGCCCAGGTCGACGGCGAGGTACTGGATCATCAGCAGGGCCAGCCAGAAGCCCGGCGCCGCGACACCCGTCAATGACACGACGCGGATGATCTGGTCGGGGAGGCGGTCGCGGTAGATGGCCGCCGTGACGCCGCCCAGCAGGGACAGGACCACCGCGATGGCCAAGCCCAGGAAGGTGAGTTGGATGGTGAGCGGCAGGGCGGTGGTGACCTGTTCGAGCACCGGCGCGCGGGTCAGTGCGCTGATGCCCATGTCGCCCTGGAGCAGGTCGCCGATGAAGTGGAAGTAACGGACGGGGAACGGGTCCAACAGGCCGTTCTGTTCGCGGAAGTCGTGCAGTTGCTGCGGGGTCGGGTTGGCGCCCTGGAAGAACGCGGAGGCCGGGTCGACGTCCGAGAACCGCATGACGAGGAACACGAACAGCACGATGCCGAGCATCAGCGGGACGAGCAGGATGATCCTGCGGGCCAGGATTCTGGCGATGGCGACCACGTACGAACTCCCGTACAGCTAGCGGTACTTGACGGTGGCCGGGCCCGCGGTTGCTAGACCCACTTGGCCTGGAGGAGGTTGATGCCCGGGTACGGCTGTGCCCTTATACCGGCGAGCTTCTTCGGGTCCCAGGCCGTCATCAGCTCGTTGTGGACGACCGGATAGAGCACGGCCTCCTCGGCGACGATGTCGATGTAGTCCTGGATCATCGCCTTCTTCTTCTCCGGGTCCGGCTCCTGCGTCGCCTGGTCCATGTCCTTGAAGAGCTGCTTGGCCAAGGAGTTGTCGGCCCAACGGGCGTAGCCCATCCAGAGGTTCTGCGGGCCGTAGTTGTAGTGCATGATCAGGTCCGCGTCGAGGCCGAACTGGTTGGGGTTCGAGGCCGCGGACACGACCTGGTAGTCCTGCCTCTGGTCCATCTTCGTGAACACCGCTGTGGTTTCCTGCGGGTTGAGGGTCGTCTCGACGCCGATCGCGTCCCAGGACGCCTTGATCGTGGGCAGGCAGTCGACGATCCAGCTGACGTTCACCGACAAAATCTCGATCTTCAGCCCGCTGACCCCGGCCTCCTTCAGGAGCGCCTTCGCCTTCTCCGGGTCGTGGTCGTAGACCACTTTCGCCGGCCGGTAGCTGGGGTTGGCCTCGTTGAGGAACGACGAGGACGGTCTGCCGTGGCCCTTGAGGGCCACCTGCACCATCTTCTCCGTGTCGATGGCGTAGTGCAGCGCCTGGCGGACCCGTACGTCGTCGAAGGGCTTGCGCTTGGTGTTGAACATCAGGAACAGGTTGTTCATCCCCGCCCCGCCCTGGACGTCCATCCCCCCGCTCTTGAGCTGCTGGATGTTCGCGTACGGGATGTTGTCGGCGATCTGCGCGCCGGCACTGGAGCCCGAGATCTTGGCGACGCGGGGCGCGGCATCCACTATCGTCATCCAGTTCATCTTCTTGAACGCGGCTTTGCGCGGTCCGTTGTAGGCGGCAAACGCCTCGAACGTCGTGTTCGACTTCGGGTGGTGCGCGGTCTGCCGGTACGGTCCCGAGCCGATCGCCTTGCCCTTGATCGCCTCGTCCCAGCCGCCCGGCTGGGAGAAGACGTGCTTCGGCATGATCTTCGCCAGAGTGAGCCGGGAAACCCCTTCCGGGAAGGGGAACTTCAGCACCAGCTCGACATTCTGCGCGTCGACCTTTTTTACTTCTTTCAGCCAACTGGCGAAAAACCCCTTGGCGAGTGTCTGCGTGTTCGGATCAAGGATTCGATCGAATACGAAGACCACGTCGTCGGCGGTGACCGGCTTTCCGTCGTGGAAGGTCGCCCCGGCCCGCAGCGTGAACTTCCAGGAGGTGCTGGAGAGGTCGCCGGGCACTGCTGTGGCGAGCGCCGCATACGGCTCGCGGGAGATCGGGTCGGTGTCGAGCAGACCCTCGTAGATGTGGTTGTTGGCGGCCATGGAGAAGGCGGAGGCCGTCTGCGTGGGGTCCCAGCTGCCGTCGTTCCCGTAGCCGATCACGGCCGTGAGCGTGCTGTTCGCGCCCCCGGCGCCGCCCCCGGTGTCGTTGGTGGACTCCGGCCCGGACGAGCAGGCCGACAGTGAGGAGGAAATGGCGGCGGCGGCACCCAGCGCGCCGGTGTACTTCAGGAACGACCGGCGGTGCGGGGCGGTCGATGTCTCGTGGGTTACGTAGCGGGTCACGTCGCGCACGATTCCTCCAGCGGGGTGGGGTCCGAAAAGGTGAGGAGATACGACGTCCTACGTCATAGGGGGCAGCGCGACCATAAGAGGGGCGGTGGGGCCGGTCAAGAGATCGCACACGAATGGCGTATCTGTCAGAGGTGCGACCAATGACGATATGAAATTCGACCAACGGTGGCATCAAGGAACGCGTGAATTCACGGCAGTCGGCTTTTGATATGCCTGGAGGTGGGACGTGGGATGTCCGGCGAGCGTACGATGCGCCGCATGTCTCAGGAGTCCGGGAAGCGGCGCCGGCCCGAGCGGCGGGTGAGCGGCCAGGTTCAGCGCGAGGTCATGCAGCTGATTCTCGACCGCAAACTCCGGGCGGGTGCGCCGCTGCCCACCGAGGTCGAGCTGATGGCGGCCCTCGGGGTCAGCCGCAACTCCGTCCGTGAGGCCCTCAAGGCGCTCCAGGCACTCGACATCGTGGAGATCAGACATGGCTACGGGACGTACGTCGGAGAGGCCTCGTTGACGCCGCTGGTTGACGGACTGACGTTCCGCACGCTCGCCCGGCACGACGGGGACGGCGCCGCCCTCGCCGAGATACTCCAGGTCAGGGAGGTACTGGAGGACGGGCTCATCCGGCGGGTCGCGGCGGTGCTGTCCGACGCACAACTGGACCGGCTGGAGTCGGTGGTCACCCGGATGGAGGAGGCGGGACGTGCCGGCCGGTGCTTCCCCGAGCTCGACCGCGAATTCCACGAGGCGCTGTACGGCCCCCTCGGCAACGCTTTCGTGCCGCAGCTGCTCGGCGCCTTCTGGACGGTGTTCCGCCGAGTCTCGGGCGCCCGCGGCTGGCACGACGACCCGGAGCCGGAGCTGACGGCCCGCAGGCACCGGGACATCGTGACGGCGTTGCGCGCCCATGACGTGGAGGGTGCGCAACGCGCGCTGGCCGTGCACTTCCGGGGGATAGAGGCGAGGGCGGCGCAGGAGTCGCGGGGCGTGGGGTGAGGGCGACAACGGATACGGATACCGGCTCGGGCATGTGAAAGGGGGCGCCGTCCCCTGTGCGGCGCCCCCCGTCACTTCCCCGTCGCGGCCTTGGCCTACGGCAGCGTCTTCTCGTACATCGCGTCGCTGTCCGAGTCGTAGACGACCTTGCCCGTGTTGTCGTACCCCTTGACGTGCGGAGCCAGGGTGACCTGCTGGTTCAGGGTGCCGGAGGCCACGAACCAGCCGTGGTCCAGGGCGGCTTCGCTGGTGCTGTCGCCGTACGAGACGGTCACCCGGGTCACGGAGGAATCGACCTGGCCGATGCTGCCCCAGCGGAACGGAAGCTTCCAGTTGCCCTTGTCGATGAACGACTGCTGGTGGAGCTTGCCGCCGTTCATGTCGGGCATGACCGGGCCGCCGTTGTCGAGCTCCAGGCCACCGCTGCTGATGTTGAGGCCGCTCGACTCGCCGTCCTTGACGTTGCAGATCAGCCGGGTCAGCTGCGGCTGCTCCTTGACGGCGACGACGTGGAAACCGTCGCCGGGCGCGTTGGAGTCACCGGTGCTGTTCAGAGCCAGGATGATCCGGTAGTCGGTGGCGTCGCCCAGATCGGTCCGCGTCCTGGGCGTGGTGTCCCTCTGCTTCTCGCGGTCCCAGGCAAGGCACTTCGCCAGGCCGTCCGAGGCCCGCGCCAGCGTGATCCCGTCGAGCAACTGCCCCGGCGTCGCCGGTCCGGCCGGTCCAACTGGCGCCGACTGCACGGGAGTCGGTGCGGTCCCCTGCGAGGCGCTGACCGACGGCAGTGGTGCCGCCGTGTCCACACCCTTGCCACCACCGTCCCCGTTCAGCGCGTACGCCCCCACGGGTGCCGCCACCAGCGCGATCAGGACCGCGCCGGCCGCCGCCACACGCCGGCGCCGTTCGATCGCGCCCCGGCGGCGGATCGTCGGATACGGCGCCGCCGAGGGCCGGATGGTGTAGGCGTCCTCCGCCATCAACTCGCGCACCTGTGCCTCGAAGTCCTTCCCGTGCTCGTTACCCACCTGCTGACCTGCTTCTTCTGACTGCTCCGACTGCTCCGACTGCTTCGGCCGCTGTTCCCCGTTCACCGGACGCCTTCCCGGACGTGTGACGTCCGACCGGCCTCGGGCCGGCCCACGACCTGCGCCAGTCCCGGATACGTACGCAACTTCGCCAGCCCCTTGGACGCCTGGCTCTTGACCGTGCCCTGGGAACAGCCGAGCGTGTCGGCGACCTCGCCCTCGGACAAATCCTCCCAGTAGCGCAGGACGACCACCGCCCTTTGTTTGGACGGCAGTTGGGCGAGGGCGCCGAGCAACGCGCTGCGCTCGTCGGCCCAGGAGACGGCTTCGTCGCGCCCCACCACATCGGGTGGCGCGTCGGTCAGTGCCTCCTGTACGCGCCGCTTGCGGAACCGGTCACTGTTGCAGCTGACCAGCATCCGGCGGACGTACGCCTCCGGATTGTCGGTGCGCGAGACCCGCCGCCAGGAGCGGTACGCCTTCGCCAGCGCCGTCTGCGTCAGATCCTCGGCGTGGTGGGCGTCGCCGGTCAGCAGATACGCGGTACGCACCAGATGGGACCACCGCGCTCTGACGAACTCATGGAACTGGGCCTCTTGTTCGGCCTGCATCGAGTACCCCCTCGCCCACCAGACCACCGTTTCCCCGGAATCGGTTGCCCGGGTTCCGGGACCGGGTTCGAATGTACGGATGGACGAGCCGGGGGATGCGCGGATGGACGAGCGGGCCGACGGGCGCTGGGACGAGGGCGATGCGAGCGTGCTGCGGTTGCCGTCCGGGCGCCTGATCAGGGGGCGCGGCCTGCGTCGGCCGCTCGACCCGGCGGCGCCTGCCCCCTCGTACGCCGTCTATCTCCTCGGCAGTCAACCCCCGGCTGTTCTTTGGGAGTTCCGCTGGCTGCACTGGCCCGACTTCCGGCTTCCGAAGGATCGCGCGGACGCCCGGGCGGCCCTGGTCGAGGTGTGGGAAAGGGCGGCGGGTGAGCGGGTGGAGGTCGCGTGCGAGGGTGGGCGTGGACGTACGGGGACGGCACTGGCGTGTCTCGCGGTGCTGGACGGGGTGCCCGCGGAGGAGGCGGTGGCCTATGTGCGGGCGGGATACGACCGGCATGCGGTGGAGACGCCCTGGCAGCGGCGGTACGTCCGGCGGTTCGGGTGAGGTGGTGGGCGGATCAGAGGCGCAGGGTCATGGCGAGGCGGTCGGCGTGGGGCCCGAAGTAGTTCTCGCGCGGCGCGGGGGCGGCTGCGAAGCCGAGCGATTTGTACAGCTCTGTCGCTGCGGAATTGGGCGGCTCGGCCGATAACAGCGCCTGATGCGTGGCGCCGTGGCGCAGGGTGAAGGTCCGGCGACTGTTCCGGGTGCCGACCCAGGCGGAGGCCACCGAGGAACTGGAGCGGCTCTGGCAGAGCCACCGGGGCCCGGGTATCGACACGCGGATCGCGGTCCGGGAGGCCACGGAGCTCGCCGACCCGCCCAGCGTGGCCCCCGGCGCCTCCGGATCCGGTGCGGGCGCCGGGTGACCCACTGGGCCATTGGCTGACAGCCGATAGCAGGCCTCAGGGTTGTACGACCCTCAGCCCAGCGCCTCCGCCAGGACGCCCGCCGTCGCCGCGACCAGTGGATGGTCGGCGGCGGCGTTCTGGTCGGGCTTCGTCGTCTGGACGGCCAGGACGATCGGTGTGCCGTCCTGCGTCCAGGCGATACCCACGTTGTTGTTCGTGCCGTAGGGGCCGCCGCCCGTCTTGTCGGCGATCGTCCAGGTCGGGGGCAGGGTGAGGCGGAAACGGTTGTCGCTGGTCGTGTTGTTCAGCAGCCAGTGGGTGAGGAGTTCGCGGTCCGGACAGTTCAGCGCGTCACCGAGGACCAGACGGGCGTACGTACGGCCGATGGCGTACGGCGTCGTGGTGTCCGTGAGGCGCCACGGCTCCGCCGAGTTGAGCTCGGTCTCCCAGCGGTCGAGGCGGGTTGCCGGGTCGCCGAGGGAGCGGGCGAAGCGGGTGATCGCGGTGGGGCCGCCAAGTTCGCGCAGGAGCAGATTGCCGGCCGTGTTGTCGCTGAACCGGATGGCCACGTCGGCGAGTTGGGCGACGGTCATGCCCTCGGCCAGGTGTTCCTCGGCACGGGCACGACCAATGCCGTGAGCAAGGCAAGGGGCATCATCCGGGCGCAGCTCCTGACCGGTACGGCGGCCGTCGGGCTCGCGGGGGGGGGGGGGGGGGGGGGGGGGGG
>NZ_JAVFVX010000167.1:0-11714 GCF_033441795.1 Streptomyces sp. ADMS
CCGCACCACAAACCTCATAGCGTCACGACCGTCTCACTGGACTTGAAATCTTCCGGCCGCGTGCGTACGAGCGTGGCGAGGATGTTGTCGAGGTGGTCGAGTGCAGAGCGGTAGGCCGGGTGGCCAGCCGCGTGGAGGACGTAGGCCACGGCCGGTGCCCCGCGATAGAGGCTCGCGCCGACGGGGTGAACGGCGGCCGGTTGTCCGGCCAGAGTCCTCGCGGTGGTGTGCGCTCTGTCCCACCTCCCGCTGTCCTGGGCGAGGACTGCCTGGTAAAGGGCGGTTCCGGCAAGACCGCGGCCCAGGTCGTGCACGAGGTCGTTCACCGTGTTGCCCTCTGTGCCAGGAGGGAGCGGCATGCCTGCCGTGCAGCATGTCGGCAGGCTGCCTCAGCCTCCCGGTCCGGGCCCGTGATCCGGTTGTGGTGCATGTGCAGCAGCGACTCCAGCACCGGGCCAGCCTGCTCGTCGGTGAGATGAGACCGGTACACGGCGAGGGCGGTGCGGCGCCGTTCGTACGCGTCGGCCAGGCGGGCCGTCCCGTTCGGGAATCGCGTGAGGGCTTCGGTACGGGCGCGGTGCAGCGTCTGGCGGGTGACGCTGAGCAGGCCCTTGCTACGAGCAGCTGTGGTGGCCAGCCAGCGGACGCCTTCCTCCTCACCGAGGAGCCCGCAGGCGGTGTCGATCATTCCGAGTGCGGACAGGACGTGTCGGTCGAGACCGGTCAGGTCGGTGAGTACGTACCGTGTCGCGTCGCTGTCGGCAACGAACACGGTCTCGGCGGCCTCCAGGGCTGGCCCGGTGCCGTAGCGGCCGAACTCGGGCCGGTAGCCGTCGAAGACGAGCCGGGAGGCGAGCGCCTCACTCTGTAGCTGCGCGGCCCAGTGGGCAACCACCCGCGCCGCGATTGCGTGCTCCTCCTGGTCGTGCGCGGCGATGCGCAGCCGGAGGTGGTCCTCCTCCTGTCCGGTGCGGTAACGCACGAACCAGCTGTCGGGGTCGCCCAGTAATTTGAGGAGGCCGGGCAGGCGGCCGATGAGGATCTGGTCCATGACCGTCGGGTGGGTGAACAGCTTGGCCTGCACCCACCGTTGCTGGTCGTCTCCGGGCATCGGCAGCATCCGGTTGGTCACGATCGGGGCCGCCGCCAGGTCGGGGTGGGGCAGGGGCGGCCGGCTGGAGGTGAGCGGCAGGGTGAGTTCGTGGGCGTGGCCGATCCAGCCGAAGTCCCCCTCGTCGAGGGCTTCGAGTAGCTCGGCATTGCCGTGGCGCCGAAGATGGCCGTGGAGGAGCCGCGCGTGCAGTGGCTCGGTCAGATCGAGACGCAGGGTGCGGTCGTCGTCGCGGAGTTCGAACAGCTGCGGGCATTTCCAGGTCCGTGCCCAGGCGGCCAGCGCCGCCTGCCAGGCTGGCTGGAAGGGCCCAGGTGGGAGGTCGGCGGCGCTCAGACGCCAGCGGGCCGGGGAGAGGATCGCCTTGCGGTAGCGGACGCGAGGTAGATACGGCATTGCGGCCGCGAGGGGTCCCCAGTCGAACTGCGTCCAGGCGGTGGCGAAGCCGCGGCCGAGGAGTGCGATGAACCGGGCAATCGGCGGGGCCTGCTTCTCCAGGGCGAGCGGGTGCAGGACGATCGGCTCGACGACGCGGCGCCGCGAAAGGCTGACGAGGTGCAGCCGCTTGCTTGTCGACAGCACGGCCAGGTCGTCGAGCGGGATCAGATTTTCGGCGGGTGCCCGGTGCTCGCCGACGGGGATCACATACGGCAGCAGGGCGGGGGTGCGGGCCACGTTCTCGGCGTGCGGATGGACCGGGGTGAAGGAGAGCTGGGCCGGCAGGGCGCCGTCGACCAGGGTGGGCAGTCGCCCGTACACCTCGTCGAGGCCGCTGTCCGGGAGGGCTGTGGCGAACCGGCCGGTGAGGGTGCCGATGCTCCAGGCAGGACGCACGGACACGGTGAAGTCACCGTGGTCCAGGGCCTGTGTCGACGACGCCTGTACCCGCACCGCCATCTCGACGTGTGGGGCGATGGCCGCGTCGTTGCGACTGGTGCGAGCGCATAGCTCATCAAGGTCCGTGTCCGTGAGCCGGATCTCCTGGGCGCCGGTGAGCGCTGCCTTCCATGCCTTGGCCATCAGCAGCTCATCGCGGGGAAGGGCCTTCGACGGGGGTTCCGGCCACGCCGACATCGGGAAGTCAGCCGGCAGTCCCACCCCGGCGGCCAGGTCGACCGCATCCCGCAGCGGCACCAGGCTGCCGGCACCGTACCGTTCCCAGAACAGGCCGTGGTACGCGGCCCACATGGGCTTCTCTCCCACGTTCCGGGTCAGCCGGAGCAGTGCGTTCGCAGCGCGCTCGGCCTCCTCCAGCACCAGTGTCGGGACGCGGACCGTGGCGTCGAGTCGCAGGTCGACGCTGATCCGCACTCGGCCTCGGTCGCTGACGCTACTCATGCGCTTCTCGGCCGTCCCGCGCAGTTCCTGGGCAGCGGCCGGATCGTCTGCCACGTCATGTTCTGCAAGCAGACGACACACGTCTTCCAAGTCGTCGAGCAGACTGACCGTCTCGGGCTTCAGGCGGTCTGCGAGGGGACGCAGGACATCCAGCATGTGCCCCAGGGGGTCGGGGTCCGTCAGGGGTACCGACACGTCACTGATCAGGAAGCCCGCCTCCAACGTGTCCATGAGGAGCCGCTGGATCTGTTCGGCCGTGCCGCCCAGCGCGATCAGCCGATCGGTGATCTCCTGGCACGGAACGGGGTGTGCGGCCAGCACAAGGATCGTAGCGAGAGGCCGGGTGACAGTGGCGCTTGCGGTGCGTCCACCGGAGAGAGGGCGCACCAGTACGTCGCCGTGCTGCGCCGCCAGATCGTTGATCTGAACGGTCAGGTGGGACAGGACGTCCGGCCGCCGTTGGAGGTCACGGCGGACGTGGTCGAGCCAAAGCGTGTCCGGGCGGGCGATGGCGCGGTGGCTGGTGCCCACTCGGCCTTCGGCCGGACCGCACTCTGCGGTAGTCACGCCGGCGAACAGACCGAACGGCGTGGGACGTCCGGCTGCGCGTAGGAGGTACCGGGCGATCGCAGTCGTTGCCTTCCGCACCTGCTTCAGCTGGACACTGCGCTCTTCAAGGATGTGGTCGACGGCACACGCGAGTTGTGGGGACGCCGCCCGCACCGCGGCAGCGAAGGGCGGGAGGGCCCATGCGTCAGCGAGCCAACGGCGGCAGTTGGCCGGATCGTCGGGGTCGGGCCACTGGGTGTGCTGAGCTGTGAGCGGGAGCACGGCGGCCCGCAGCAGGAGCGCGTCACCGCGTTGGAGCTGTCTGGTCTGCGTCATCGTGGTTCCCGTTCGGCTAGGCCGGTGCGGGCCGGGAGTGGGTCCGCCCCGCACCGGTTCGGTGTGTTGGTCAGCTCGTGCAGGAGGAGGCGCAGGTGGACTCGCACCCGTCGCTGGTGTCGCAGTCCTCGGCCACCGGCACCGGCGCGTCCGTGATCGCGATGGTGAGCTGCCAGTCGTCGCCCGTGATGGGTGCCGTCTCGGTCGTCGCGGTTGCCATTCCAGTACCTCCGAAGGGGTGGTTGGCCGTCCACGGGAAGCGTGGACGGGGGAGCTCGGGACCCCCGCACCCGGCTGCCACAGGCTTGCGTGCAGCTGGCTGCGCGGATACCGCGTTCGGGCGCGCTAAGGGCCGCTGAATCTCGGCGGCATGGCCCCGCTCTCTGCCGGGACCATGCGGCTGGGGGAAGCCGTTGAAGGGGAGTGCGGTCACGGCAGAGAGCGGGAGTTCAAGGGGCGGACGGGACCGTGGAGACCGCCACGCCGATCATGAAGCCGCAGGACGCGGAGATCATGACGATCAGGAGGGGTCCGGTGAAGCGGGCCAGCCAGCCCACCGCCCGCCCCATCACAGCCGCCTCTCCGCGTGCCACATCCACGGGATCATCGGCTGGTCTCCCCACCCGCAGCGGCGGTCAGTGCAGTGGTGAGATCGCCGACTGCCGTGTGAGCGGGGCCGTCAGCGGGATCGCTCACCCAGCGCAGCAGTCCGTCCTCCCACCCTGGAGGAGCCAGCACAACCCACGAGCCCTCGCCGAGCGCGTGGGTCTGGTCCTGCTGCCATCTCTGTGCGGTGCCGGGCGGGGTGAGGAAGTACGCCTGGCCATTGCCTTGGTCGTGCAGCACCGGCCCCACGGGAGTGCCGGAGGCTTCCAGGAAGCGCACGGCCCGTACGCCGATGTCGGCCTCGACCCGGATGGCATCCCAGTCCTGGCCGGCGGCGAAGAGTGTCGGCTGGCTCAGACGCCTCGCCCAGGTCGCCCGGGGCAGGCGGGGCTGATGTGAGTTCAGGGCCATGGCGCTCCTCCGTCCGCTGGAATCTCGTCGCCCGAACCTTCAGGGTCAGTCACCGACGAGGTTCAGGTGTTCACCAAGCGTGGCCGGGCGCGGACAACTGCGGTATGACCAGCGGGTGTTACCGAGGCGGGAATACACTCGTTCCCGGCTTCGTAAGAAGCTTGATCGCGCCTACGATCGAACCGGAAGTTGGCCCCATGGATGCCACCACCCCCGGCCCGCTCGCTCCCGACCTCCTCGAACGCGAGGATGTCCGCCGAGCCCTGGCAGAGCACGACTTCGCAGCCGCCTTCGCCTTGATCAAGAAGTACGGCGGCTTATCCCAGAACCGCATCGCCTCCGCCTGCCAGCTCACACCGGGCAAGGTCTCCACGATCATCAGTGGTCAGCAGCAAGTGACCAGTTTCGAGGTCATCTGCCGCATCTCCGACGGACTCCGGATCCCGGGCCACCTCCTTGGACTCGCTCCGCGTGTTTGGGAGACCCGGGCGGTCCAGGAGAGTCCCTTGCCTGACCCTGAGGGTGAGCAGGCCAGCGCCGATGAGGTTCCCTGGCGGCCGGATGCCACTGTGGACCTGGCCGCGAACCTGACGAGGAGCGATCTCGTGATGGACCGCCGCGCGGCGACGCGCGCTCTGGCCGGGGCCGCCGTCACCGGCGCTGCCCTGCTCGACCCCCTGGAGGGGTGGCTCCAGCCTGCGGGCTCCGCCGCCCGGCCACGTCGCCGCGGTCGGCTCGGGGCACGGGAGGTCGAGGAGTTGGAGTCCACTGCTCGCGCGTTTCGGGCCTGGGACCACAAGTACGGGGGCGGTCTACGCCGCAAGGCCGTGCTGGGCCAGCTCAGCGAGGTCGCCGCCCACCTCGACGAACACCAGGCGCCGCAGGTCGAACAGCGCCTGTACCAGATCATGGCCCAGCTGGCAGGCACAGCAGCCACCATGGCCTGGGACACGGGACTCCAGCGCCGCGCCCAGAACTACTACCTCTTGGCTCTGCGCGCCTCCCACGCCGGCGACGACATGGTCTTCGGCGCCAACGTCCTGGCAGGCATGGCCCGTCAGATGCTCTATCGCGACCAGCCCCAAGACGCCCTCGAACTCGTCCGTCTCGCCCAGGACGGCGCCCGGCAAGTCGCCGGGCCCAGAGTGCGCGCCATGCTCCACACCCGAGAGGCGTGGGCGTACGCGGCGATGGGCCGCACCGCCGCCTTCCAACGGGCCACCGTCCAAGCAGCCGACGCGTTGACTGATGCCAGGCCGGGCGAAGAGCCGTACTGGATCGCCTACTTCGACGAGGCCGAACTCGCCGGCACCACCGGAGGCCGACTCCTCGACCTCGCCCGCCAGAACCCCCAGCTGCACGCCGAAGCCGCGGCTTCGGAGATCCGCCAGGCACTGGACCGGCGCGGCCCCGAGGCCAGCCGCAGCCATGCCCTGGACCGCATTGGCCTGGCCCAGTGCCACTTCCTCCTCGGCGACCTCTCCGGCGCCGTGAAAGAAACTCACCGCGCAGTGGACGCGGCCCGCGCCACACGCTCCAGCCGCGTACGCGCCCAGCTCGGCGAGCTCTACCCCTACACCGTGGGCAACAGCGCGGCCCGACCCGTGCGCGAGGCCCGCGATAGGATCCGCGACCTGCTGTCGACCTGAAAGGGGTACGCGACCATGACGACCATCGCGGTGACCGGGCACATGGACCTGACCGAGGACAGCATCCCTCTGGTCCGCACCGTCCTGGACGAACTGCTCAAGCAGTACGCAGACGACAGCCGACTCGTCGGCGTCTCCTGCATCGCCAAGGGCGCCGACTCCCTCTTCGCCGAAGCCGTCCTCTCCGTCGGCGGACGCCTGACCGTCGTCATCCCCTCCCAGGACTACCGACAGAACAAAGTCAAGCCAGACCACGCTGCCCTCTTCGACCACCTCGTCGAGGCCGCTGCGGAAGTCCTCGTACTCCCCCACGAAACGGCCAACCGACAAGCGTACGAGGCCGCCAACACCGTCCTCATCGAACGCGCCGACCGTCTCGTCGCCGTATGGGACGGCGAATCCCCTAGCGGCAAGGGCGGTGGCACTGCCGACACCGTCCAAGAAGCGCGAATGGCGGGCATCCCCGTGGATGTCGTGTGGCCGGACGGCGCCGCTCGCCGGGGCTGAGCTCTACGCGATCCCGGCCCACTGCTCTCACAATGTCCCTGCACTGGGCGGCGCACAGGACGCAGCCTGGACCGCGATGCCGAGGTGGTGTGCGTCGGCACCGGAGTTGCATGCTCCGCGGCTGCTGGGCCGACAGCCGAGCGTCCACGCAATGATGGGGATTTACTGGTGGCCTCAGCGCCCCTGCCGCTGGTTCCGGTACCAGAACGGGTCCTCTGTCGCGAGCTGCCACCACGCGAGCCACGTCTGGGGAAGCGGGTGCCGGTAGGGCGGGGGGAAGGGATAGTCCTCGAGCGCGACGCCGTCCGCGGAGAGGCGGCCGTCGGCATCGGCGCTGACGACGTGGTGCGCGCCGTCGGTTGCCACAGCGACGTACCGGTACCCAGCCCGGACGTCGCGCACGATCTGAGGGCTAGCTTCGGTGAACGCCGAGCGGAGACCGAAGGGCTCAACGGTATGCCCGCAGTACACGGCCGTGCCGTTACTGGTGAGGCGATACGAGATCTCCCGCCCGGCACCCGACGGCGGGGTGTCCTCGGTAAGTCGGCGGACTTCCGAACCGAAGTCGGCCCGGTTGGGCTGGTCTGGGTGTCGGCGCTCGTAGTCGTGGACGGTGTAGACGCGCAACGGGAAGTAGGCCAGGTCGCTCGTTCCCGGGACGCGCCGGGCCAGGGTGGGGTCACAGCGCAGGAAGAACGCGAACGCGTCGAGCAGCGTCTCGATGACGAGGTGGCCGCCGACCGCGTCCCGGTAGGCATCGTGGCAGCTGGACGCGGTCTTGTCGTTTTCCCTCACGACCTGAGGGAGCGCGTCGTACAGCTGCCATGACGGCATCACCCGATAGCCGTCGCCTTCGCCGACGACGCGGTCGACGTGGAGGTCGAGGGTGGCTGGCAGGTGGATGTCGGCGTTGCGCGCCAGCACCAGCCCGCGGACGACCTGTCCCTGGAGATCGGTCTTCTGCAGGTCCTGGTACCGCTGGCCGACGGTCCTGCTCTGGCTGCCTTTGACCACCTCGGCGTCGAGGGTACGGATGGCCGCGAGGGCGGGTGCGATTTCCAGGGCGACGCGTTCGGAGTCAACTTCCAAACCATGGTCACGGCAGAGCGTGGTGTTGGTGGAAGCGGCAGCGTCCCAGACGTGGGCGATGTACAGGGCCAAGCCGTGCATCTTCTGCCGGCCCTTGGCCTGACGGTCGGGGTCGGTGACCGGGAACAGGCCGGTCGGCGTCTGCGCCATGGGTTCCCCCGCGGGGTGACTCCGCCGTGAGGCGAAGAGGGCAGCGTACCGCCGGGCGGCATCCCACCGCTCCGGGATTCTGGGCGTCGAAGACTAAGACCGCCGCAAAAGAGCACCGACCTGCAGCAGCAAAGGCGTCGGTGGTCACTTCGCCCGCAGCCGCTCCTCAACTACCCGGTCACCCTCGACGTCGGGATTCGTGGCCACATCAACGCCGAACAGAGTGTAGAAGCGCTCGAGGGCCTTGTATGCGTCCCGTTCCTGATCACCGTTCGCCACCCAAGTCTGGTCCCAGGTGCCCTCGCTGGCCGGCGCGGCGTCGCTGGCGAAGCCCTGGAGACCGGCCCCGGGCCCCAGGGCACGCGGCTGCTCGCCGCCAAAGCGGCGCACAACGATCCGGTGCCGCCACGGTCCTGGCACACGCGGGACGATGAGCTTGTCGGCGAGACGGAAGTACTCCAGCGTCATCTCGGTCACCACGTGGGCGTTAATGCGCTGTACCGGGGCCAGGTGGTTCACGCCCCAACACAGCATGTCCGGCGTGGCCACCGCGCCCGCGGTCATCAGGCCGTCAGGGCGTACCGCCACCGCGCGGCTGGTACGACCGATGAACAGGCCGCCGCTGAGGGTCTGCAGACGCCCGGTGCTGTCGGCGAAGTTGAATCCCGAGTCCCGCAGGACATCCTGGTTGCGCAGAGCGCCCTTGATCCCGTCGTGGCTGTGGAGTCCGGGCAGAACCTGCGACGGTGGCTGGGCGGGGAAACTCTGCCAGAACAGCACCGGAGTCTCCTCCCAGTCCTGCCGCTGCTCCAGCTCGTCCAGTGCCTCGTCCGGCTCATCGTGCCACTGCTCGTACTCGGGTGCCCGCACACCGGCGGGGGCGGCGTCCCGTGCCCGCAGGCCCTCGTTGATGAGCTGGTACACATCCTCCGAGGGCATGTAGACCGTCCGGTCTCCGTGCCGCACGGAGACCGCGAGCCCCTCGGCAAGCCGACCCTTGTCGTTGATCATCTTGCGGACCAGGACGTATCGCGAGAGCTCCGGGACCGGTTCCACCTCGAGCACCAGGTAGTACAGATCGGTCTCCGCAGTGCTCCGACCAGGGTCGTGGTACCAGTGGTGGCTGACCGCTACGCGAGGGCGCAGGTACTCGTTCAGGGTGTCGACGTACTTGACGACATCTGCCCGGTGCTGCGGGAAGGGGCCAAAGCCCGTGGCGACCTCCAGCGCCTGATTGCTCTTCTTCTCTGCTTCCACACCCAGCACGAGCAGCCCGCCGTGAGCGTTAGCGAAGGCAGCCACGTCCTTGCACAGCTCGAACTTGCCCTTCTCGGACGCCAGGTCGTACGGGGACCGCTTGAAGTCCAACCACGAGTTCTCGGCTACGCCGCGGAGGTCATCGGGGCGGCCGCCGGCCAGCGCCTCGATCAGTGCGGAACGACTCAGAGATGCCACCCGGCCACCCTATGCGCGCGAGCGCGTGGGCAATGCCGCTCACGCGGTGCCGCGTTGCCAGGGGTACTTCTCATCCGGCTCCTGCCGAGACTTCGGATTCATGTGCCGGTGTGCCTCAGTCACGCGCCTGGAACCTGCCCGACCGCCGGGTGACATTCGTCCTCAGACCGAACATTCGAGGGCCCTCATCCTGTTCGTATCTACATCTACCGGCGCTGTCGGTGCTGCTGTTCGGTAGGCGTTGTAGTCGCCGATGGCAGCTGACCGTTATGGGTCTGCTGGATGCGGACCGAGTCTGTGATGGTCGAGCGTCGGCGGGCGGCTTCGGCGCGGCGGTTGGGTGCTGGGTTTCGGCCGGTGTGCTGGATGCGGGTGATGAGGACACGGGCGGGTTGGCGGGCGGTGGTCAGTTCACGTTGGGAGGCGGCTTCCTTGAGGAGTTCGTGGGGTTGGTAGCCGTGGGCTTCGGCGTCGGCGAGGACGGTGGCGAGCGCGGGCCAGGCCGGGTCGGCGAGGATGCGCTCGGCGTGGTCGGGGACGGCTGCTCGTACGTCGCTGGCCAGAACACGGCGGGCTTCCTCCTTGGGCAGCCGGGCTGTGAGTTCGGCGAGCGTCGGGTCGAGGGCCAGGTCGGCGACGGTCTGGAGGTGCTGGACCGCCTGGCGGGCGGCGTCTGCTTGGTGGGCGTGGTTCTTCGCTTCGTGCCAGCGCCCTGCGACGATGGCGGCCCAGACGAGGGCCGCGACCAGGGCGGCCAAGGCGCTGCCGTCGGGTCCGGTGGCGGTGTGCACGATGTCGCGTGCCGCGCGGCGCAGGGCGTTGGCGGCTCGGTCTTCCGCCCGGACCTGGGACCGTTGGGCTCGGGCGAACGCCTTCGAGGCGACTTGGAGTTCGGCGCGCAGGTTGGCGGGTGCCTTCTGGGCGGTGGCTTCGATCAGTTCTCCGAGGGCGGTGATGTGGGCTTGGGCGTGTGTGTCGTCGGCGAGGTCGGTGTGGAGGGTGTCGAGGGCATCGGCTGCTTGGTGCCACGGGGTGCTGGGGCGGTTGCGGCGGGCGGTGGGGTGTTCTTCGGGCTGGCTGGATTCGAGGCGGGCCTTGATTTTGGGCAGGGAGAGGTCGGGAGAGATCTTGCTTCCGGGGTGGTAGATCTGCTCGCCGGCCTCGTTGAGGTCGCCGGGGCGGCCGACGGCATACCCGAGGAGGTCGCCTGACGGGCCGCGCCGGACCTGGACCTCGATGCCGCTGGCTTCGAGGTAGGCGATGAATTCCTCGGCGTTGGTCACGTGGGGGATGGCCGCGCGGATGCGGTCCTGGAGCCACTCGGGGCTGGGCTGTTCCCAGCCGAGGCGTTCGGCTTTGTGCATCTGGGCCTGGGTGGGGCGGCGGGCGCCGGTGCGGTCGCCCTTCTTCAGGCGGCGCAGCCCGTAGTCCTTTTCGATCTCGCGGCAGGCGTCGCCGACGCGGAGGCCGCTGTCGTGGAGTTTGGGACGCCGTCCGTCTTCGCGGACGGTGGTGGCGAGGATGTGGATGTGGTCGTCGGCGTGGCGTACGGCGATCCAGCGGCATCCCAGGTCGTCACCAGCCGGGGCGATACCGGCCGCCTCGACGATGCGCTGGGCGATCTCGCCCCACTCGGCGTCGGAGAGGTGCCGGTCCTCGGGGGCGGCGCGGACCGGGCAGTGCCAGACGTGATCGGTGACCGGCTTGCCGAACTCGCTGTTGCGCAAGGAGACCGGCTCGTCAAGGTAGCGGCCGAGTTCGGTGAGGGTGGCGTTCTCGTCACGGCCGGGGTCGGGCATACCGAGCATCGCGAAACCGGCCACGATGTGCGGATCGAAGTGCTCGTCGTGGCGGCCGGGTCCGTAGAGGTAGGCGAGTAGGCCGCGGGTGTTGGCACCGGTCGGTTTGATGGCGGCGATCACGCGGCTGCCTCCGGTTCCTGATCGACGGGCTGGCGCAGGGCTTCGGCGATCAGCTCCAGCAGGTCGTGGAGTTCGGTGAGGCGTCGGCGGATCGGGTGGGGTGTGGTCGCTGTTGAGGGCGCGGGCGATCTGGTTGACGTTGACGCCGATCCGATTGAGTTCGCGCAGGACCTGGGCGCGGAAGACGTGGGTGCGGCGACGGTCCTCGGACAGGGGCAGGTTGGCGGTGAACCGGCCGGTGACGAAGGCGAGGACGATGTCGGCGGCGAAGCCGGAGTCGCCCTTGTACCCGTGCTCGGCGGATGCCTCCTGGAGCTGGGTGTGCTCGTCGTCGGTGAAGCGCAGCGGTCCGACGCGCACGACCCGCTTGGTGCCGGTGAAGCGACGGATCGTGGGCTGCACGCTCAGCACGGCAGGCTTGGCGGCTGCGGCGGTTACGGCGGGGCGCAGGACGGCTTGCTGGATTGAGTGAAGCGTGTCCAGGTCGGAGCCGCCCTCGGCTCCGACCTCCTGGTCCGGCGCCCCCTGGCGCCGGACCGTCTCCGCCACCCCCGGGGCGGAGACCCCCGAAGACCGGCCATGAGTCGGACT
>NZ_JAVFVX010000168.1:0-11700 GCF_033441795.1 Streptomyces sp. ADMS
TATTGCGAAAAGCCCTGTACCGGGTTACCGGTACGGGGCTTTTCTGCATTCCGGGGGATACTACCGTGATGCCTATGAGCAGCTTTGTGGTGAGGTCTGTACGGGCGGACGAGTGGCGTGCCGCCAAGGAGCTTCGGCTGGCTGCCCTGCGGGATCCCGTGGCCCATCTCGCCTTCCTGGAGACGTACGAGGAGGCCGTGGGCCGGCCTGATTCCTTCTGGCAGGAGCGGGTGCAGCGGGGTGCCGAGGGGGCGACCGGTGCTCAGCAGATCATCGCCGAGGGGCCCGACGGGGAGTGGGTCGGGGGGCTCGTCGTGCTCGTCGAGGAGGCTGGGACGACTGACTGGGCCGGGTTCGCTGTCGAGCAGTTGCAGGGGCACATCGTCGGGGTGTTCATGCTTCCAGAGCATCGCGGATGCGGGCTGACCGACGTGATGTTCGATGCCGCTCTGGAATGGGCCTGGGAGGCCGCGGGCGTTGAGCGGGTGCGGTTGATCGTGCATCAGGACAACGCCCGGGCGCAGCGGTTCTATCGGCGTGTGGGGTTCATACCCAGTGGGGTCACCGTGCCGTTGGGCGGGGGCTCCGATGACTCCGAGCTCGACGCCGAGTTGGAGTTCGTGCTGGAGCGGGAGCTACACCCGTAGGTCGTGCTGGGGCCATCTTGCTCGGAGTTGTTCTCTTGACCGGAGCAGGGCCAGGGTTGGCATGCCCCGGTCCGCTCCGGTGGCGAGCAGCTCTGGGAGCTGGGGAAGCGGAGCGACCGCCGCGACATCGTCCAGGACGAGCGTCAGTGGTGGGTCGAGGCGACCGGAGGATGACCGTTCGGCCATGCGCCGGCCGCGCTCGACCACGCTTGCGGCCAGTGCCGTCAGGAGGGGCATCGCGCCCGGGTGCGTCCTGGGGTCCTCGATCGGTTCACCGACCACATAGAGCGTGCCCCCCTCGGCGATGAAGGAATCCAGTACGAGGGCGTCACTTCGGTTCGCCGTGCACGCCTCGCGGATGTTCACCGTCGAGAGTGCGGCGAGGGCTCGGCTCGTCAACTCCTGTGCGATGTCCCGGCGTTCGGGGTGCGCGGTGAGAGCGGCTTCGAGTTCGCCGGCGGCGCCGGGGGCTGCCTTGGGGTTGGTGCGGAGGATGCGTACGGCTTCCTGGACGTTGGTGCCCTGGGCCCAGCGGTGTACGTGGCGGATCGTGCGGGTGTCTATGGCGGCGGCGTGGAGGTAGCTACGGAGGAGTGTTTCGGCGGTTTCCGCGGTTGTCTGGTCGATCTTCGCGGTGGGGCGGACCGGGGTGAGCAGGGCGGTTGCTCTTGCGGCTGCTGTGGGTCTGTCCTCGCAGCCGGTGGTGGGGGGCCAGTGGAGGCGGGCCGGGGTGTCGCAGAGGTGGGTGGGGTCGTAGACGAGGACGGGGCCGAGTTTGGCCCGGGCGTCCTTGGTCTCCTGCCAGAGAGTGGGGTTGGAGGTGACGATGAGGGCGGGGCCCTCCGCGTCCTGGATCGTTTGGGTCGCGGGGAGGGTGCGGGTGTCCTGGGTGCCGAAAAAGACTGTTTCCCACCCGCCGATCCGTTTGCCGTCCGCCGCCACGGGGACCGTCGAGAACACCTCCGTGGGCGCTGGTGAAAGGACCTTCGGGGGTTCCGCCGACGGTGTTTCCTCGCGGGGCTTTGGCTGTGCCTGTGCGGGCTCTGCGGGGTCCCTCTCCGCCTCGGCCGGGGGCTCTGTCCGTTGTACCGGGACCTCGTGCCGAGGTTGCGTCCGAGAGGCCCTTCTCGCCGCCCGTACCGCCTTCCAGCGTGCCAGCGTGCCCACCACGAACACGGTCAGGACGAACAGGACCATCAGCTGGCCGATGAACAGGCCCCAGAACAGTCCCCAGCCCGATAGCCGCCCCGCCGGTGTCGCCGACCAGGCGCCCGGCATGTCACGTGGTTCCGTGATCAGGTGGCGGAGCGCCTCCGGGGTACGGGTGAACGTGACCCCCTGGGGCCAGGCTCCGTGGGAAAGCAGGCCCGCGAGGCCTGTTGCCGACCAGACCAGTGCCGTCAGGCCGAGGAGGAACCCGATCAGGCCGACCAACAGGCCGTCGGAGACGCCGCGTTCGCCCTGCCGCCGTTCGTCCGGTCTCATCGCGTCACGCCACCGTGGACTCGGGGGAGTCGTCGAGGTCGCTGAGGTGCTGTTCGACGAAGGCCGCCGCGCGTTCCTCGGCTTCCAGTTCCGCGGCTCTCAGGGCGTCGTCGGTCAGCTGGAGGTCGCGGTCGCGGGACGACTCAGTCATCGCCCGGTCGGTGAAGACGAGGGCGCGTTCCGTCTCCGTGACCAGGTGTTTGACGACCTGGACGTTGCCGTTGACGTCCCAGACGGCGATGCCCGGTGTCAGGGTCGGGATGATTTCCACGGCCCAGCGCGGTAGGCCGATCACCCTGCCCGTCGCCCTCGCCTCGTCGGCTTTCTGGGCGTAGATCGTCCTCGTTGACGCCATTTTCAGGATCGCGGCCGCTTCCTTGGCCGCCGCTCCGTCCACCACGTCGGAGAGGTGGTGGACGACTGCTACGAAGGACAGGCCCAGGCGTCGGCCGAACTTCAGCAGCCGCTGGAACAGTTGTGCCACGAACGGGCTGCTGATGATGTGCCAGGCCTCCTCGACCAGGAAGATGCGCTTCTTCCGGTCGGGGCGGATCCAGGTGTGCTCAAGCCACACGCCGATGATCGCCATCAGGATCGGCATGGCGATGGAGTTGCGGTCGATGTGGGACAGGTCGAAGACGATCAGCGGGGCGTCGAGGTCGATGCCGACCGTCGTCGGGCCGTCGAACATGCCTCGCAGGTCGCCGTCGACCAGGCGGTCCAGGACCAGGGCCACGTCGAGGCCCCAGGCCCGTACGTCGTCCAGGGCGACGTTCATCGCCTCCGCCGACTCCGGCTCCGGGTGGCGGAGTTGCTCGACGATGTCCGTCAGTACCGGCTGGCGTTCGACGATCGTCTCGTTGACATAGGCGTGCGCGACCTTGAGGGCGAAGCCGGAGCGTTCGTCCAGGCCGTGGCCCATCGCCACTTCGATGATCGTGCGGAGCAGGGCGAGCTGGCCTGTGGTGGTGATCGCCGGGTCGAGGGGGTTGAGGCGGATGCCCATGTCCAGGGCGGCCATCGGGTCGAGGCGGATGGGGGTTATCCCCAACTCCTCCGCGATGAGGTTCCATTCGCCGACGCCGTCCTCGCCCTGCGCGTCCAGGACGACCACCTGGCGGTCCCGGAAGCGGAGCTGGCGCAGGACGTAGGTCTTCTCCAGTGCCGACTTGCCGTTGCCGGACTCGCCGAGCACCAGCCAGTGCGGGGCGGGGAGTTGCTGGCCGTACAGCTGGAAGGGGTCGTAGATGTAGCCCTTTCCGGAGTACACCTCGCGGCCGATGATGACGCCGGAGTCGCCGAGGCCGGGGGCGGCCGTGGGGAGGTAGACGGCCTGGGCCTGGCCCGTGGAGGTGCGGACGGGCAGGCGGGTCGTCTCGACCTTGCCGAAGAGGAACGACGTGAAGGTGTCGGTGAGGGCGGTCAGCGGGTCCCGCATCAGCGCATCAGCCCTACCTTCGGATTCCGGTGGCGAACGGGAGTGTGTTGACGAACGCTCGGTGGTGCTCTCTGTCGCACCACTCCAGCTTCAGGTACGACTTGCCCGCCGACGCCCTTATCGTGCGCTTGTCGCGCGCCAGGGCCTCGGGTGAGCGGGAGGAGACGGTGATGTAGCCGACCAGGTTGACGCCGGCCGCGCCGCTCGCGAGGTCCTCGCCGCGCTGGTCGAGGCGGTTGTGGGAAGCCACGTCGCGGGGGTCGACCGTGCGGTTCATCTTGGCGGCTCGGCTCGCCTCCGCGTCGTCGTTCGTCTTTTCCGTGAGCATGCGCTCGATGGCCACCTCGGTGGGTTCCAGGTCCATCGTGACGGCCACCGTGCGGATGACGTCCGGGGTGTGGACGAGGAGCGGGGCCAGGAAGTTGACGCCCACCGGGGTCATCGGCCATTCCTTCACCCACGCGGTGGAGTGGCACCAGGGGGCGCGCGTCGACGACTCGCGCGTCTTCGCCTGGAGGTACGTCGGCTCCATCGCGTCCAGTTCGGCCGGCCAGGCGTTCCGTTTCGTCATCGCCTGGATGTGGTCGATCGGGTGGTCCGGGTCGTACATGGAGTGGATGAGGGAGGACAGGCGGCCCTGGCCGAGGGGCTGGCGGACGCGGATGTCCGCCTCCTGGAGCCGGGAGCAGATGTCCGTCAGTTCGCGGGCCATGACGACCGCGAGGCCCGCGTCCCGGTCGACCTTCCTGCCGCCCTGGGGGCGGGCCGCGCGGGCCATCGCGTTGGCCTCGGCCGCCAGTTCACGGTTGAAGTGCATGCAGGCGACGAGGTACGCGCGGTGCTGCTCGCTGCTCGTCGACACCATGGACTGGAGCTGGTCGTACGAGTGCTGCAGCCACGGCGGTGCCTTCTCGTCGCCGCGTACGGCCACGTCCTTGGCGTGGGCGTCCGGGTCGGCGGGGAGGGTGCGGGCGAGCATCTGGAGGCGGGTGACGAAGCCGTCGCCGTTCGCCACGTGCTTGAGCAGCGTGCCGAAGCGGTCGACCAGCGCCTCCTGGTCCTCGCTGTCGCGCAGGCCGACGCCGGGGCCCTCGATCTCGATCGCCGCCGTCACCGTACGGCGGTCCGCGTGCAGGAGTACGGCGATCTCGTCCGGGCCGAACGGGGCCGCGAGCCAGTTGATGCGGCCGATGCCCGGGGGCGGGCCGATCTCGACCTCGCGGCCGTCGATCTGGGTGCCGGCCTCCATGACGGGGCTGCGGTAGGCCGTGCCCTGCCGGAGCGAGCGCTTGTAACTGCGGTTGATCTCGAACCACTTGTAGAACGTGCGGCGCTTGTACGGGACGTACACCACCGCCAGTGCCAGCATCGGGAAGCCGGTCAGCAGCACGATGCGCAGGGCCAGAACGGGGACGATCAGGCCGCACACCATGCCGAGGAACGCGCCCACGATGATGAGCGCGATCTCGCCTGACTCGCGGTTGCGGCCGACGATCGCGTTCGGCCGTGCGCGGCCGATGAGATACGTACGGCGGGGCGAGACGGCGTGGGACTCGGTCGTCAACGCCCGTCACCTCCAGGGCGGTTGGATCGGTTGCTGTTGCCGGCGTGCGGGCTGCTGCGCGGCGGGGGTGCGGCGGAGGGGACAGATCCGCCGCCGCCCGAGGGCCGCGAGCTGTGCGCGGCCACGCCGCCGGACGCGGGGTTGGCCGGGCGCGGTGCGGAGGACGACTGGCCGCCGCCTCCACCGCCCCCGTTGTTGTCCGCCCGGCTGCTGTGGGTCTTGATGCCCTGGGCGACGAGGGTCGCGGGGGAGCTGATGACGGCGGCGGCCTTGCGTTCGGCGCCCTGCATGATGCGGTTGTTGCGGGAGTTGGCGATCTCGTCGCCGAAGCCGGGGACGAAGCGGTAGATCATCGCGCTGGCGAAGATGGCGAGCAGGATGATGGACAGGCCGGAGACGACCGCGGAGAAGGCGTCGGGACCGTCGTTGGTGGACAGCGCGCCGGCCAGGCCGAGGACGATGGCGATCACCGGTTTGACCAGGATGACCGCGATCATGATGCCGGCCCAGCGGCGGACGTGGCCCCACAGGTTCTTGTCGACCAGCCCCGCGTACACGACCGTGCCGAGCAGGGCGCCGACATACAGCAGGGCGGCCCGGATGACGAGCTCCAGCCAGAGGACGCCGGCCGCGAGGATCGACACCATGGACACCACGATCAGCATGATTGGGCCGCCGCCGATGTCCTCGCCCTTGGCCAGCGCTCCGGAGAAGGTGCCGAAGAACGTGTCGGTCTGGTCGCCGGTCGCGCTCGACAGGACCTCGGTGACGCCGTCGGTCGCCGAGACGACGGTGTAGAGGACGAGGGGCGTGAAGGCGGAGGCCAGGACGGTCAGCCAGAGGAACCCGATCGCCTCGGAGATCGCCGTGGTGAGGGGGGCGCCCCGCATGGCCCGCTTGGCGACCGCGAGCAGCCACAGCACGAGGGTCAGGACGGTGGACGCGGCGAACACGACCGCGTACTGCTGGAGGAACCTGGCGTTGGTGAAGTCGACGTTCGCGGTGTCCTTCACGGCCTCGCTGAGCTTGTCGACCGTCCAGGACGCGGCGTCGGCGCAGCCCTTGGCGAGGGAGGACAGCGGGTCGAGGGTGGCGGAGGGGTTCGTGACCGTGCCCGAGCCGGCACCCTGCTGGCTTTCGCAGGCGTCCTTGGCCCGGTCGGGGAGCAGCGCGCACTCCGCTTTGCCGGCCGTCGGCGAGGGCGAGGGGGACGGTGTCGGTTCCGCGTACGCCCGGGAGGCCAGGAGCACGGCCGCCGTCTGTACGGCTGTCAGCGCGCCGGCGAGCTTGAGCACGAGGTAGGACCTACCTGGCGTGTTACCGGGCATAGGTGAACCCTCCGTACTCGTCGATGGCCTTGCTGATCTCGTCGGAGGCGGAGGCCCGGTCGTCGCCGGGGACCGGGTTGGGGCCGTCCTTCTCCGAGTAGGAGACGATCTTCCAGTCGTCGCCCGACCAACGCATGTCGTAGGTCCAGGTGTTCCAGGACGAGGTGACCGGGTTCGTGGAGGTCTCACCGGCGATGCCGCTCAGACCGACGTACCAGATCTCGACCGTGGCGGTGGCGCCGCCGTACGCCACGGTCTTCGTGCCGACCGGGGTCACGCGCGAGACGAACGTGCTGCCCTCGGGGGCGTTGCCGTTGGCGTCGAGGCCGAGTCTGGCGAGGAGGCTTGCGGAATAGGCCCTGTCCAGGGGGGCCTTGAGTTCGGCGGCGGCCTCGGAGGTGAAGAGGGTGTCGACGATCGTGTCCCGGCTGTCCTTCCGGAACATGCCGGTCGAGCCCAGCGACACCGCGTAGTTGGCCGCCGCGGACTGGACGCCCTGCCGGTTGTGTGCGAACCCGGACGGGATGTCGGCCGCCTTCGTCGTGACCGGCTGCTCGCCGGAGGCCGCGGTGGGTGCCGCGGCGGGCCGGCCGGTGCTGTCGCTGCCGCTGTTGGTCGTGGCGGAAGACGTAGAGGAATCGTCTCCTCCACGGTTGGCGAAGGCGATCGCCGCGATCAGCAGGACGACCACTCCGACCGCCGTCACCATGCCCCGCGAGGACTTGGTGCGCCGCGCGCCGCCGTGGACGCCGCTGTTTCCCTGGTCGTGGTAGCGGGTCCGGGTCTGGCCGGTGCCGCCGTACCCGCCGTCGTCGGGGCGTGCGGACTCGCCGCTGTTCTGGCTGTCACCGAGACTCATTGCGCGCCCGTCCCCTCGAACTTGTGTCGAACTCGTGTCGAATCCACGCGTACGGGTACGCGTGACAGTACGACGGTAGCCGTGCTGGTTCCCGCGCGGGCGCGGTGTGGTGACTCGACATCAGGGAGACGCAACCTCAGTCGGTGGGCACGACGGATGGGTGGACGGTGGAGGGAAGAACCGGGCGCACCCGGTGGTCCGACTGACGAGGTGCGCCATGCGCGGGTGGCGCCGCCTACACGGCCATGCCGTACACGATGGTGAAGAGGGTGCCGAGCGAGCCGATGATGAACACGCCCGTCAGGCCCGCGATGATGAGCCCCTTGCCCTGTTCCGCGCTGAAGGTGTCACGCAGCGCCGTGGCGCCGATTCGCTGCTTGGCCGCACCCCAGATCGCGATGCCCAGGCACATCAGGATGGCCACGGCCATCACGACCTGGACCATCGTCTTGGCCTCGGTGCCCAGGCTTCCGAAGGGGCCCCAGTCCGGAGCGATCCCGCCGATGATGGTGTTGATGTCGCCCTTTTCGGCCGCAAGCCACATGTAAGTCACCGCCCCTGTCGGGTAGTTCTGCGCGTCCCCTGCCGCAGTGCAGAGGTCAGGCCCATTCTCGCCGACAATGACGCTGTCGGATGTCGACTTGGAGTCATTGATTGGCGGATTTCGTGCGAATACCTTGCCACCGGCCCCCGCGGCACCCTATGGGGGAGCGTGGGACGGTGTGCGAGGGGTCGAACGGATCGTATGGTCACTCTGTGTATCACGGTAGGTTACGCCGGGCAATGAGGTGTGGGCGGAACCTGTGGTGTGGTTCCGTCGTTAGCCACCGATGGCCAGCTGTGGCCACCAGTACGGTCACGGACTGCTTCTGACGGTCCGTTCCCAGGTTCAGGCTATCGCGGACCCCGGGCATGGCTACGGGCCGTGGCTGGTGGCCGCGGCCCGTTCCCCGGTGCCCGCCGGTGATTTCCACGACCTCCGGTGGCGTTTTTGTGTGGTGGTTGCGTATTGGCTGGATCTGGTGATTCCGGGTCAGCCGGTGAAGGCGGTCACGCCCTCCGGGGTGCTCCAGACGGTCGGGCCGTCGTAGCCGGACCTGGCGGTGCAGAAGTAGCTCGTGGAGCAGGTGCCGTTGCTGCCGGACGTGACGTCGTTGAGCACCGAGGTGCCGGCCGCCGCGTAGGGGAACCTCGCCGGGTAGGAGCTGGAGGAGGGGGTGCCTCGGCGTGTGCTGACCGTGGTGTCGGCCGGGGTCGGTGCCGGTGCCGGGGTCGGGGTGGTGTGGATGGTGTGGCGCCCAGGGGCTGCGCGAGGTTCTGCGTCGCGGGAACACGTCGAGTTCCTGGAGTGGTACGGCGGGCGGTGGCGGTCCGTCGGGGGCGGTTGTCTTCGGTGGGGGCGCGTCGGCCTTCAAGGTGGTGAGGAGGGCGCGGAAGGGGGGTGGTGGGGGTGGTGGCGATGTGTATGCAGGAGGCGCCCTCGGAGCAGTACGACGACTTCTGCCAGCGCTGGGTCATGGGGTTCCGTCACTTCACAGGTCTCGCATCACGGTGTGGATGAGGTCCCGGGTCTGCTCCGGGCCGAGTGCGACAGCTTCGATACGGTCGAACAGCGTGCGGTATCTGCGCAACTCCGCCTCGGCGTCGAGGAAGGCGAGGCCGTGCGCCTGGTCGAGACAGACGCTGTCCAGCCCCGGCACCGGGCCGTGCGCGTAGTGGATCGACTGTCCGGACCCCGGGTAGGCACCGACGTCGAAGGTGATGGCGCGCAGGGTGATGTGGCCTCGGTCGCTCATGTCGAGCAGGTGTCGCAGTTGCTGCCGGGCAATCGCGGAGCCGCCGACCTTCATGCGTAGAGCCTCGTGGATGATCGCCTCGTACGGCGTGGGTTCGTCCTCGCGGAAGAGGATCGCCTGGCGCTTGACGCGGAACGACAGGCGGTGCTCGATGTCGGGCGGTGCGAGTTCCGTGACCGCCTGACGAGAGATTTCCAGTGCGTACTCGCGCGTCTGGAGCAGGCCGGGGATGCGAGCGGTGGTGGAGTCCCGCAACGACCGGGCGTGGTGTTCGAGTTCGGCGAGGTCCAGGAGCGAGGGGGAGAGCGTCTCGCGCTGCTCGCCGTCACCTCCGTCTCCGGTGCCGCCCCCGGTAACGTCGCCACAGGGTTCCCCGGTGTCGCTCGTGCCGCTCGATTGAGGGGCGGCGCGTTTTCGTCATGATCACCCCCGGGTGCGGGTAGCGCCTCTACACTGACGTGGGCGTACTCCCGGGCGGTGAGGGGCGGTTGACGGTGCGTAAGGCATGGATCGTGGTGAGTGTCGCCGTCGGGGGCGCCCTCAGCTTCGTGATGCTGCTCGTCGTCGGTGTCTATCTCGTCGCCGGGAACGTCGCCGGCGGGGTCGGGAGCGGGAGCGTCGCGCTCGCCAAGGGGGCCGTGCCGGCCGCGTATTCGGCGCTCGTGCAGAAGTGGGGCAATCTGTGCCCCGCCATCAATCCCGCCCTGCTCGCCGCGCAGCTGTACCAGGAGAGCGGATGGAATCCGAATGCGCAGAGTCCGGCAAAGGCGCAAGGGATAGCTCAATTCATCCCCGGCACCTGGGCCTCGCACGGAATCGACGGTGACGGTGACGGCGACCGCGACGTCTGGGACCCGAATGACGCGATTCCGTCGGCCGCGTCGTACGACTGCGAGCTCGCCTCGTACGTGAAGGACGCGCCCGGAGACCCGACGCACAACATGCTCGCCGCCTACAACGCGGGGGCGTACGCCGTCATCAGATACGGGGGCGTACCGCCGTACAAAGAGACCCAGAACTATGTGAAGACCATCACCACGCTGCAGGCCAGCTTTGCCGCTCCTGTGGGGCGCGTCGACCCCTCCGAGCAGGCGGCCGGGGCGATCACCTACGCCCAGGGGAAGCTCGGCACGCCCTACCTCTGGGGCGGTACCGGTACCGCTGAGCAGGGCGGACGCTTCGACTGCTCCGGGCTCACCCAGGCCGCGTACGAGAGTGTGGGCATCACGCTGCCGAGGGTGGCGAACGATCAGTACAACGCCGGGCCGCATCCGTCCCGGGAGGAGCTGCTGCCGGGTGACCTCGTCTTCTTCTCCGACGATCTCACCAACTCGCGGGCCATCCGGCATGTGGGGATTTATGTGGGCGGCGGCTACATGATTGACGCGCCCCGTACCGGTGCGGTCATCCGGTTCGATCCGATCGACACCCCCGATTACTTCGGGGCGACCCGAGTCACCGAAGATGGCGCGAAAGCGTTGCCCACGGCGGTGTGAGCGCAGCGTGAAACCATCCCCTGAGCTGCGAGTATGTGTCTCTCTTCGATAACGTCTGCGTGATCATTCGGTGGAGAGTGGAACGTATAAACGGAGACCGTGCGTTCCTGTTTCAGTAGCGGATTCACTGTCGCCCGATCAGGTGGCACGTATGTCACCGTGTGGCACGGTCGGCGCTTGTGTCACGTGTCACGCGTTGGCAGCAGCGGGTCCCTGCGTCACGGGGTGAGCAGGAACGGCGCACGAACCGGTGCGCTCTGGAAATGACGACGAAGGGGCCGCAGCGCCATGGCTGGACTCGCCGAAACCGGGTCGAATCCCGACGTCGACCTGCTTTATGACATCAACGGCCTGGCCAAGGACGCGCCCCGGTGGTTCGACCGGGTGGTCGAAATCGTCGGTGAGTACGGGTTGTTGGTGGCCTTGGTGCTTGTCGTGGTGGGGTGCTGGTGGGGTGTGCGGCGGCGGGGTGAAGACGATGCGGCCGTGACCGTGGCCGCGTTGATCTGGGCGCCGCTCGCCGCGGCGATCGCCGTGCTGGTGAACATTCCCATACGGGGCTTCGTGGAGCGGCCCCGTCCTTTTCTGGATCATCAAGGGCTCGAGGTTCTTGTCTCCGGGAAGACCGACTACTCGTTCGTGAGCGATCACGCGACGATCACCATGGCGATGGGGGTCGGGCTGTTCGTGGCGAACCGGAAGTTCGGGCTGGTGGGGATAGGGATCGCGCTGGTGGAGGGGTTCTGCCGGGTGTACATGGGGGTGCACTACCCGACGGATGTGGTGGGTGGGTTCGCGCTGGGGACCGCGGTTGCGTTGCTGCTGTCGCCGCTGGCCATGGCGCTTCTTACTCCGGTGACCCGGGCTGTCGAGGGGTCGGGTTGGGGTGGGGTGCTGATTCGGGCTCGGGGGGCGGGCTCGGGTGGTGCTGGTTCCTCCGGGGCGGGGCGGGGGGCTGTGGTTCCGGGGGGTCGGGCGGAGGCGGAGGCCGGGGCCGGGGAGCGGGATTTGGCGGCGTAGCCGCCGGGTTTTTCGCCCCCGCCGCCCCTACCCGTCCCATCCCGTTCCTGGGGGCTGCGCCCCCAGA
>NZ_JAVFVX010000169.1:0-11496 GCF_033441795.1 Streptomyces sp. ADMS
AGTGCCTCACCGGGCACGATGTCGAAGGGCCCCACCGTTCGCGGTGGGGCCCTTCGACGTGCGTGGTTGCAGTTCTGGTTGCACTTATGGGCGATATTCAGAACATTTCGACAAGCGGGCGCGCGCACACCCCTCGACTCCTGGCGGGCAGTCGGCACCAACCTGCACCGCGGAGGGCCTACGGAACTTGGCGGTAGATGTCGCATCGGTTGCCGACGGCCAGAACCCACACGATCAGCCGGCCGTCCTCAACGGTGTAGACAACGCGGTAGTCGCCGACCCTGAGCCGCCAGCGGGCGCTGTGCCCCTGGAGGGCCTTGATGTCGAACGATGCGGTGTCGCCGACGTCCAGCGCTTTCTGGAGTTCAGCGAGGCGGTACAGGATGCGCAGGGCTTCCGGGCGCGAGACCTTGAGCATGTCCCGCTGAGCGTGCGGCGTGAAGCGCGTGACGTACCCCATCAGGTCAGCCCTGATCAGCGCGCAGCAGGGCGGCCATCTCTTCGAGCGAGACCGTCCCCTCCACACCCTCGGACTCGGCTTCGTCGGCCAACCGGTTGAGCCACGCCTCCTCGGCGTTCTCCGCGATCTCACGCAGGCGCTGGTACTCCTGGATGTCGATCACGACGGCTTCCTGCCTGCCACGCCGAGTGATGATCGTCGGAGTTTCCTCCCGGCGGGCGCGATCGATGACGTCAGCGAGGTGACTGCGGACATCCGCCATGGATTCGATCACTGGTTCACTCATGTCATGAATGTAGCAGATGTACATGAAGGCTGGGGTGGTACCGGGAGGACACGGCGACATCGATCTCCGCAGCGTCCTCATCCGCCTTTCGATCACGAGGTGAGCCCGCGCACCCCATCTGTCGTAGAGACCTGGCCGGCACGCCCGCTGGGCATGGCTATCAGATCAGGCCGAGCGGCGGGCAGACCTGGTCGAGGACCGCACCGCGCGGTGAACCGGCTGTGCGGCACTCTGCTGAGCATGTTCCCCGCCCTGGAACGTGCCCTGGACGTCACCAACACCGGCCCGCTCAAGCTCCTCACGGGCATCGTCGTGGGCAGATCGCAAACACCTGCCGAGAAAACCACTGGCCGTCCGGCGCACGTCCGAGATCAGTAGCCGTTTGCACCACGCCTCGTGTCACGGCCTCGGGTCGGCTCCGACCTCGCCGGAAAGGTTCCATGTCGAGGCCAGCCAGGTCAGGTCGGCTCCGGCCTGGCGGCGGGTCGCCCGTTCGCGCGTGAACAGCTCCTCGGTCTTCGTCAGCACCAGCGTGTAGGGGCGTCCCTGCCGCCTGGTCTGATGGTCTACAGGCAGCTCGGCCGTGTCGATCCTGCTGTGCACGTGCCGCCGCCCGTCCTTCGCCAGCGGCCACTCCAGCGTCTGCCGCGAACGGGAGCCGAGGAACGCGCCCAGGGTGCCGCACAGCTCACAGCCGCACCCGGTCCACGCCACTGACCAGTCATCCGCGGCGCGCGGCGCCCGTCGCGCGAGCGCGCCGAGCCGGTCCCCGCACTCCTGTGCCACCGCTCCGAGCCCCGCCGCCCGGGGCTCGCACCCCGCCTGTTCCCGCGCCGCGTGGCGCAGCATCGGCAGCAGGCACTCGAGGACCGTGTCCGGGAAGGAACGCAACGCTGCCATGATCCGGCCGCGCAGCTTCGCGTCGGCCGCTTCCAGAACGCGCAGCAGCGGCAGGCTCAGCCGTTCCAACCGCGCGCGGCGGATCTCGGCCGGCCCGGTTTCGGCCCACAGCCGTAGCTCACCGCCCACCTGGGCCCAGGCCCCGGTCGACAGCAGTTGCGCCACCTCCGGACTCCGGGCGGAGCTCAGCGCCGCGCACAGCTGGGGAAGCCGCTCGGTCCAGTCGTACCGGTGTTCCTCGAAGCCGTTCTGCGCGCCGCCGAACCAGCCCTCGGTGACCTGGCCCAGCCACGGGACGCCGTACCGCTTCGCCACCGCGGCCAGGTCGTCCGCGTGTTCCGGAGTGAGCGCGTCGATCCGCAACGGCTCAAGGAGCATCGCGGCGGTCCCGGGCGCCTGAAGGCCCTCGGCCACCCGCAGCGCGCTCCCCAGCTGCCCGGGCTGTACACCGCTGCCCTTCCAGAACGGCGCGAGGGACTCGGCCGCGATGCGTGCGCCGTCCCGGTCGCCCTTGGTGATACGCGCCTGCAGTTCCTCGAGTGCCCACCGCGATCCGGCCTCACCGCGCGCCGCGAAGGCCCGCACTCGTGGCCACACCACGACCGCGGCCCGCCGGTACCAGCGGTCCAGCGTGTTGCCGTAGTTGCCCATGTACCCCTCGTACTGGGAGTCATAGGGCTTCAGGTCCGCACTCGGGGTACTGGCGCAGCTCTCGTAGTCGCGGACGTACAGCGAGATCTGCTCGCCGCCGGCGCCGTCCGAACCGGTCCACCAGTCGAGGGTGATCTCGTCGTCGATCAGCTCGCCGAGCTCGTAGTCCTCGTCGGCACCCGCGCCGTCGACCGCGGCTGCTCCCTCTCCCTCTCCCTCTCCCTCTCCCTCTTCGTCTCCCTCTCCCTCTTCGTCCTCCTCTTCGTAGCCGTAGTCGTCCCAGGGGTCGTACCCGGCCGGAGTGGCGTCCCAGGTCTCCTTCACCTCGGCGAGGGCGAGTACCGTCTCGCACCCCGCCTGGGCGGCCGCGGCGCGCAGCAGCGCGGCACGCTCCGCGTCGGCGCCCTTGAGCCGGTCCCAGCCGAGACCACGTTGGGTGTACTCATGATCGAGCAGGTAGACAAGACGACGGGGCGGATCGAGGTGCCGGCCGCCGTAGCGCGGCCTGGCCGGTGCGTTGAAGTGTTGCTCCAGGCAGTGCGCCATGTCGTCGAGCGGGCCGGACTCCTGCTCCGGGGCCCCTCGCTCGGCCAGCAGGTTGAACGTGAGGGTCACCCGGTAGCCGCTCCTGACCGGTGTCACCTCGTGCGGGCAGTCGGCGTAAAAGGCCACCAGGCTCAGCTCCGTCTTCGACGCACGGTAGGTCCGGCTCTGCCCGGCGTGCCCGATGACCAGCTCGCCGCCGGTGTGTGCCGAGGGCAGCGACAGCACCAGCGTGCCCACCATGGCGTCGTCCTTCTCCGAGTCCTGGTGGGGGAGGAAGAACTGCCCTTTGCCGTACACGAGGAGCGCGTGCGGCTCGGCCCGCAGCCGGGTCGACGCCGGTAGCCCGAGCTCGTCGCGGAAGTGCTCCAGCGCGCCGTCGAGCAACGTCGGCCAGGCCGGGCCGCCCAGCGTGACCTGGTCCGGCGGGATCTGCCAGGTGTCCCGCACGCTGCTGTCGCTCAGGGTGTCCTCCCCCCGGCCGAACAGTGCCGGGCGCGCCACCGCGATCAGCTTCTTCACCTGCGGCGCGCGCAACGGCAGACGCACCGGTCCGACCCCGGCCACCTCAAGGCAGACGCCGTCCGCCGGTGCTTCGAGCCGGGCGCTGAACTCCGCCGCCTTCGACCCGCCGAGCAGCACACCCAGCCGCTCCCTCGCGCTTTTGGCCATCGCTCCATCCTCCCTGTTCCCGCGGCCGTGTCGTCTCGATCCGACTCTACGGAGCAGCGGGACCCCGGGTGTCCGTCTCACCCGTACGGGAACTCCGTCCCCGGCACGGAGGGACGGGCGGCCGGGAAACATAGGGCTCGGGCCCGCGTGCCCACGCACGTCCCCCTCCGGGGACAACGGGAACAGCCGATCCCCGCACCTGACGCCCCAGCGCTGCGGAACAATGGCCCCGTGAACGACGACGATGCGCAACTGCTGTCCCAGGTACGGTCGCTGCGGGAGAAGGGCAGCGGACCGAAGCAGATCGCGCGGGCCCTCGGACTGAAACCGGCCCGGGCGAGTGCGCTGGTGCGCCAGGTGGCCCACGAACAGCAGAGCACGGCCGCGCCGGCCACTCGCCCGGTGGTGGGCTGCTGGGTGAACGTCGGCTGGAGCACCGGCCTGGAGCTGTCCGCGGCCACCGACTGGGCGCGCGCGGACGACGAAGGCTCCGGGAATCCCGAGGTCGCCGGTTTCGCCCAGATCCTGATCGCCCGCCAGGAGCGGGCCAGCCGGGTCACCCTCTGCGGGTTCCTGGTCGACGTCTACTGCCTCGGCGTCAAGGACACCGTCGGCCCACAGGTGATGGGCGGAGGATCACTGGATGCCTACGTACGCGACTACTACCGGGCGTTCGCACAACCGCCGCTGAGGATCGGCCTGGAGCAGGCGCAGAGCATCGTGCACGGTGGTGTGGCCTACGCCCGCGCCCTCGGCTTCGAACCCGCGCCGGACTTCGCACAGGCCGCCGTACACCTCGGCGAGCCCGGCCCGGCCGCCCCGCGGATCGGCTTCGGCCGCCAGGGGAAGCCGTTCTACGTCAACGGCCCACGCGACGACGCGCGGAAGATCGTACGCACGCTGGAGCACACCTGCGGCGCAGGCAACTACGACTACGTCCTGGGGACGGGGCCCCTGTGACCAGCGACCACGACGAGCACGACGAGCGTCAGGTACGCACGACCGAGCACGAGGCGCAGGCCAGCCTGAAGGCGGTGCTTCAGCTGTGCGCGGCAGGCCGGCTGCGCTGCAGCGAGAAGACACTCCGCCCGTCCGCAGCGACGGTCAAGGCAGTCGCGGAAGCGCTCAGCGGCGGCGACTTCTACGCCGAGGAACCGATCGCGTCCTTCGCCTGGCCGCTGCTGCTCCAGGCCGGCGGACTCGCCGAACTCACCTCCGGAAAACTCGCGTTGACCGCACACGGCAGGGCGGCGCTGACCAAACCGACACACGACACGCTCGCCCTGCTGTGGCGGCGCTGGCTCAGCCGCGGCGTGATCGACGAGTTCTCCCGCGTCGAAGCGATCAAGGGCCAGCGCGCGGCGAACGTCCTCACCGCTGTCAAACCACGCCGGGCCCAGGTCGGCGCGGCCCTGGCCGCCTGCGCACCCGGTGAGTGGACCGACGTCGACACCCTCTTCCGCACCATGCGCAAGGCCGGTCACGATCCCAGGATCGCCCGCAGTGAGCGCGCCCTGTGGAAGCTCTACCTGGAGGACCCCGAACACGGCAGCCTCGGCTACGACGGGTTCCACAACTGGGAACTCCTCCAGGGCCGCTACACCCTCGCCGTGCTCTTCGAGTACGCCGCGGTCCTCGGCCTGATCGACGTGGACCACCGACCGCCGGTGGGCGCCCGCGACGACTACCGCGACAACTGGGGCGCCGACTGGACCGACTGCATCAGCCGCTACGACGGCCTCCTCGCCCTCCGCCTCAACCCGCTCGGCGCCTATGCCACCGGGCAGACCGCCACCTACCTACCCGCACCGGCCGGCACCGCCCCGAAGAGTACCGGCGGCCTGAAGGTGCTCCCGAACCACGACGTGGTGGCCCTCGACGGACTCGCCCCCGCCGAGACCCTCCTCCTCGACGCCTTCGCCGAGCGCACCGGCGACCGCGTGTGGGCTCTGACCTCCGCCTCGCTGCTCGCCGCCGTCGACACGGGCCGCGATCTCGCCGAACTCCGCCGGTATCTGGACGCCACCGCCGCTCCGCTCCCGCAGACGGTCACCACCCTGCTGGCCGACGCCGCCCGCCGCGTCGGCCAGGTCCGCGACACCGGGCCGGTGCACCTCGTCGAGTGCGCGGACGCGGCCGTCGCGGCCCTCCTCGCCACCGACCGCCGCACCCGCACCCACTGCACCCGCCTCGGCGAACGCCACCTCGCCGTCCCCCTCGACAAGCTCCCCGCCTTCCGCAAGTCCGCCCTCGCCCAGGGCTACCCCGTCGGCTGACACGCACCCTCGTGGGCACCGCACACGGACCGGCACAGTCAGCGGCCCCGCGTTCAGGCCGAGGAAGCTCATCCCGGTCAAGGCTGAAGGAGCGCCCGTCGGCCGACTCGATCGAGGGCCTGCCCGTGCCGTGCTTGTGGGTGTGCGCCGCGATACAGCCGGTCCCGGCGTGCACACGAAACCACGGGCAGGGCCACGGAGCCGTGCCCCCAAGGCCGGGGGAGCAGCCTCAGCGGATCTTCTTGAAGTCAGCGCGCACCGAAACCTCGACCCCGGCCAGGCTGAACCCGATCTCCTCGCCGAAGCGGTAAGGCACGGCCGAGGTGTATTCGTCGCCCTTCGGCACTTGGTAGAGCACGCACTCCCCAGTCAGCACGTCCACGATCAGATACGTCGAAATCCCGCGCGCCGCGTACTGGTTGAGCTTGCGCCCGTAGTCCTGCCCGACCGTCGAACGGGACACGCTCTCCGCGACGAAATGCACATGCTTCTGCTCGACGAACGCATCTCCAGGGCCGATCACGCCCGCGTCCACCACCAGCACATCGGGCTCGGGCATGTACCCGTCCAGCTCTGGCAGTACTCCCTTGTCACGTGTGACGTGCAGACCGGACTCCCCGCCCAGCTGCTCCGCCAGCTGGGAGCGGATCGAATCGTCCGCCTCACTGTGCGCCTCCGTCACCGGCGACATGTACAGGCGCCCCTGGTCGAACAGCAGCTTGACCGCCTTGGGCAACTTCATCGAACGCCGCACCTGGCTCAGCCACTGCGCGTACTCCGGATACATCGAGCTCATCGCGCCTCCACACCCACACGAGGTACCGCCTATCGTACGGGCCGGACGCAACGAACCACCGGTGAAGCCCTCCCTGCTGGTCCCTGTACCGCAGTCCGAGCAGCCTGAGGCAGCGTGAAAAGGGCGCGAGTCGGCCATGGCTGGATCGGAATTGCCCGAGAGGCGACGCGACCCCCTTGAACGTCAACGGCAGCGACCTCTGCAGCTCGTTCCGGTGGCCACCGGGCTGATCGACTCCGTGCGGCGCATCCGGACGCCGTTGGCAAGGCAGCCCCGACAACGACGCCACAAGCCCTCCGACCAGCAAATACAGCAGGTACAGCAGGTACCCGCTGTCCGCTGGTTGCAGTTCTGGTTGCGTTCACCCCTGTTCAGCACCGTCCCCCACGCGACCGTAAACCCTCTTCGCCGCAGGTCAGGACGCTCCTGATCACCTCTGAATGCTCGGACGAACATTCGGAAAGCGTGTGGCCGAGCTCGACCCCTCCTTCGCCGACCGGGTCGACCGGCGGGTGGCCGTCGTCCTGCACTACTTGGAGGACACCCGGCGCCTGGTCCGGGTACAGCCTGCTGTACCCCGTTCCGGGGCGCTCACGGGAATGATCCGCGGCCCCGGAGTTGGTGTGCTGGACGCATCACACCAGCCCCATCCGAGAGGACACGCGGTGACCGTCCAGACCACCTCAGGCATCCGAGGCGCCTTCCAACGCGCCCCGCTGACCTGGTTCTTCTTCCTCGCGTACGCACTGACCTGGCTGGCCTGGACGCCGTACATCCTGTCGGAGAACGGGCTGGGCGTCTGGCACCACGACTTCGGCTCCGGCGGCTCGGGCCAGATCCTTGGCGTCCTGCCGGGCGCGTACCTCGGCCCGATCTCCTCGGCCCTGCTGATCACCTCCCTGACCGAGGGCCGTCAGGGACTGCGGAACTGGCGGGCCCGGATGACCAAGCTCCGGGTCGGCTGGCAGTGGTACTTGCTGGTGATGGTCTCGGTCCCCGCCGCGCTGACCCTCGCCTCCGTCGCGCTGACGGACACCGAACCCACACTCCCCGGCGCCATGGTGCTCGCCATGTACGTGCCCGGCCTGCTGATCCAGATGATCACGACCGGCCTCGCGGAGGAGCCTGGCTGGCGCGAGTTCGCCATGCCCCGGATGCAGAACCGCTACGGCCCGCTGGTCGCGACCCTCGTCGTCGGCGTCCTGTGGGGCGCATGGCACCTGCCGCTTTTCCTGACCGACTGGGGCGGCGGGCGGGGCCACGACCTGATGGGCGTGGTGGAGTTCATGGTCACCGCGCTCGCCTTCAGCGCCGTCATGACGTGGGTGTTCAACCGCTCGGGGGAGAGCATGCCGCTGGTCATGCTGCTGCACACCAGCGTCAACAACTTCTTCTCCATGGCCTGGGCCGACATGTTCCCGGAGCTGACGGACAAGCAGGGCTCCCAGGCGTTTTTGATGGCCGCCGTCACGGCGGCGCTCATCCTGCTGGCCGCCACCCGGGGCCGCCTGGGCTTCGCAGCCGGGCCGTCCGTGCAGGCCCCGGAGCCGGCCCCGGACCCGGACCGGGTACCTGTACCTGTACCTGTACCGGGCGGTGTCACTTTCCCTCCGTCGGCCAGCTCTCCCCCCACCCCGGAGCCCCCGCGGCCCGGTACAGGTGACCGTGGGGCTTCGTGACCGTGGTGCGGCACGGGGCGGCTCCGTGTTTGCGATTCTGGTTGGTTCACCGGCGTACAGCACCGCGCGAACCAGCCGTACGCAGATCAGGGTTGGCCAGACCTACGCCCCGCCCTCCTTGCCGGCCGAAGGTCGCATGCGCCCCCGCCCTGCTGGGCGCCGAAGTCCGCGACCTTCGGCGCTCCGCCTGCCGGACCAGCCGCCGGGAAGCCATGTTCCGGCGCGACGGGCGCGACCGTGACAGTGACAGTGACAGTGCTCCGCTCCTGCCCTGCGCTTCAGTGCCACGAAATCCACGACCGCCCAGGTCAGGCATGGCACGGAAGGGCTCTGGCAGTTGCAGACCGGACGGCGATTGCGGCCCGGCTCCTCAACGTCCGTCGGTTGCAGTTCGGGTTTGCGATTCACAGGTGACAGTCGGGACATCTCGACAACAGGCAGGCGCACGCGCTCGCGACTCCCGGCGGACAGTCGGCATCGACCTGCACTGCGGCAGCGACGCCTCGCCGCCGCCCATCAGGTGCCCTGCCTGTCCGGCCCGGCGTCGGCCGACTGGGCCTGCTGGTAGATGTCGGGGATGCCGTCCACGTCGGCATCGAGGTTCTCCGCCTCGTACAGGCGCCGGTAGATCCTGTTCCGGCGGCGCAACAGGGCGGCTGCGAGCAGTGCGGCGAGCACGGAGGCGATCAGGACCGCCGCCTTGACGTGCTCTCCGGTCCGGCCGTCGGGGAAGGCGAGTTCGCCGATCAGCAGGGCCACGGTGAAGCCGATCCCTGCCAGCACCGAGAGGCCCAGCACGTCGGCCCAGGCCAGGTCGGGGTTGAGGCGGGCGCGGGTGAAGCGTGTGGCCAGGTACGCCCCGGCGAAGATGCCCACGGTCTTGCCCACGACCAGACCGATGACGATGCCGAGGGGCTCGGGGCTGGCGAAGACCTCGCCCAGGGCCGCGCCGTTGATGCTCACTCCGGCGGCGAACAGCGCGAACAGCGGCACCGCGACTGCGGCCGAGACCGGGTGCACCAGGTGCGCGACCCGGGCGGCCGGGGACTTCGTCTCGCCTGCGTCACCGGTGGCGCGCAGAATCAGCCCCATCGCGACCCCGGCGACCGTGGCGTGGACGCCGCCGTTGTACATCAGCGCCCAGACCGTGACGCCGAGAGGGACGTACCACCACCAGCCGCGTACCCGCGCCCGCTGGAGCAGGTGGAAGACGACGAGTCCGGCGAACGCCCCGGCCAGCGCCCACAGGTTCAGGTCGGAGGTGAAGAACACCGCGATGATGAGGATGGCCCCGAGGTCGTCGACGACCGCGAGGGTCAGCAGGAACGCGCGCAGCGCGGCCGGCAGATGGGTGGACAGGACCGCGAGCACGGCGAGGGCGAACGCGATGTCGGTGGCCATCGGCACCGCCCACCCGTCCAGGCTCCCGCCGCCCGCCGCGGCGGTCGCGGCATACAGGGCGGCGGGCACGGCCATTCCGCACACCGCGGCGATCACCGGCAGCGCCGCGGTCGCGGGGGTACGCAGCTCGCCGACGACCAGTTCACGCTTGAGCTCGATCCCGGCGACCAGGAAGAACACCGCGAGCAGCCCGTCCGCCGTCCAGTGCCCCACCGACAGGTCCAGGCCGAGGGCCGGTATCCCGAAGTGGAAATCCCGTATCTCCTCGTACGAACCGCTCCAGGGGCTGTTCGCCCACCCCAGCGCCAGCACCGCGGCAGCGAGGAGGACCAGGCCACCGACTGTCTCGGTCCGCAGTGCTCGGGCGACGGCCTGACGCTCGGGAAGCGGAAGCAGGCCCAGGAAATAGGAACGCGCGCGAACATCGGACACGGCGGGGTGCCTCCGGGGCGTCGGCGGAAAAGGGCACACGGTCCTACGGACGCCGACCAGACTTCCCGGCACACCCCGCGCCGGTTCTGACGCGTTCTGCACACCGTATCGAGCCCAAGGCCCGCCGTCTCCCCCGCCTACGCTCAAGATCGACATGGTGGGGCGTTGCGAGCAAACAGCCCCGTCAGGTGCGGCTACAACGCCTCAGGGCATGACGGAGGCCGGGCTTCCGAACCGCGAACGCCGCGGCACCTGGTCCTGGTACTCGGTCGACTACGACGGCCTGAACAAGGTGCGCGCGATCCTCCAGCCGTCGGTCGGATCACTGGCGCCCCAGGCCCTCGACCGGGTGCAGCCGCACCGACACGGTTTCGGCCACCGCCCTCCGCGGCTGCACGGCACAAGGGACCGGCCCAACCGACCGGATGCAGCCGCACCACCACAGCATCGGCCACCGCCTCCGCGGCTGTACGACGCAAGGGACCGGCCCCTCGGGGAGCCGGTCCTTCTTTGTGGCCGTCGAGCGTGGCCGCTCAGCCGAGGTGGTCGGCCAGTTCACGCTCCAGGGCGGCCTTCGGTTTGGCGCCGACGATCGTCTGGACGACCTCGCCGCCCTTGTAGACGTTCATCGTGGGGATCGACATGACGCCGTACTTCACGGCGGTGTCCGGGTTCTCGTCGATGTTGAGCTTGACGATCTCGATGGCGTCGCCGTGCTCGGCCGCGATCGCCTCCAGGGAAGGGGTGAGCTGGCGGCACGGGCCGCACCAGGCCGCCCAGAAGTCGACGAGCACGGGCTTGTCGCTGCCCAGGACGTCCTGCTCGAAGGATGCGTCGGTGACGTTCCTGAGGGCCATGCGGGTCTCCTCACAGGGGGTGGGGCGGGTGCCGTCAGTCGACGGCGACGGCGGTGGCCATGGCGGGTGCGTCGGCGAGGGCGGCGAGGTACCGCTCGGCGTCCAGCGCCGCCGCGCAGCCGGAGCCGGCCGCGGTGATCGCCTGCCGGTACGTGTGGTCGACCGCGTCACCGGCGCCGAAGACACCGGAGATGTTCGTGCGCGTGGAGGGGGAGGCGACCCTGAGGTAGCCCTCGTCGTCCAGGTCCGTCTGGCCGGTGACCAGGTCGGTGCGCGGGTCGTGGCCGATGGCGACGAAGAGGCCGGTGGCCGGGAGGCGGGAGGTCTCCCCGGTGACGGTGTCGCGCAGGGTGAGCCCGGCGAGTTTCCCATCGGCCTCGTGGATCTCGGCGACCTCGCTGTTCCAGGCGAAGGAGATCTTCGGGTCGGCGAAGGCGCGGTCCTGCATGGTCCTGGAGGCGCGCAGGGTGTCGCGGCGGTGGACGATGGTCACGGACTTGGCGAAGCGGGAGAGGAAGGTGGCCTCCTCCATCGCCGTGTCGC
>NZ_JAVFVX010000016.1:0-76300 GCF_033441795.1 Streptomyces sp. ADMS
GACAAACCCACTGGCCACAAACCTGAAACGGTGACCCGCGAAGTCCGGGCCTAGACGGTCCGCGTCGCCACCACCATCCGGCAGCGCGGACTGCCGTCCGGGCGACGCCCGAACCCGGGCAGGGCGCAGGTCTCCACGTCAAAGCCGGCGTGCGTCAACTCCCTGCGTACGTCGGCCAGTCGGAAGGACCGGTAGTACATGACGAAAGGCGGTTTCCAGAGGGCGTTGCGCACTTTCATCGCCACGTCGAAGGCGAGCAGCGCCCAGTAGACGGGCGTTCCCGGGCGGGCCGGCGCCACGACGGGGAACGCGAACCGCCCGCCCGGCCGGAGTACGGAGCGGACCTGGCCGAACAGCCCCGGCAACTCGCCCGGGAGGAAGTGGCCGAACGCGCCGAAGCTGACGACGAGGTCGAACGCGGGGGCCGAAGCGGTGGACGGGGCGAAGGGCAGGGCTCGGGCGTCGCCGCGTACCAGGGTGACGCGCGGGCCGTCGGCCCGCTCCCCCGCCCCGGCCCGCTGCCGGGCCACCTCCAGCATGCCCGCGCTGATGTCGATCCCGGTGACACTCCCCCGGCACACCCGCTCCAGCACCTCCAGACCGGCGCCGGTGCCGCAGCACAGGTCGAGGCCGTCGTCGAAGGGCCCGAGGGGGCCGAGCGCCGACGCCACGGCGTCGAGGATGGTGTCCGGTGTGCGGAACGGGGTGTGGTCGAACTTCGGTGCGAGCAGGTCGTAGCCGCGCTCGACGGACGACAGCGCCTGCACGGCGAGTTCGCGGAGGGTGGGGCCTTCGGGGCTGAACATCGGCTCAGCTTAGGGGCGGTCCGCGGGCCGGTGCCTTGGACGCCCGCTCGGGCGGTTCACCCCTTAGGGTGAGCGGATGCGTGCATTTCGTGAGGCAGTGGAGGCCGGTGATCTCGACGCCGTCGAGCGGCTGTTGGCGGAGAACGTGGTGTTCACCAGTCCGGTCGCGTTCCGGCCGTATCCCGGAAAGGCGATCACCGCGGCGATCCTGCGCGGCGTGTCCCGGGTCTTCGAGGACTTCCGGTACGAGCGGGAGATCGGCGCTCCCGGCAGCCGTGACCACGCGCTGGTGTTCACGGCGCGGGTCGGCGGGCGCGAGCTTCAGGGCTGCGACTTCCTGCATCTCGACGAGGACGGCCTGATCGACGAGTTGACGGTGATGGTCCGCCCGTTGTCGGCCGCACAGGAGCTGGCGGCGGCCATGGGCGCCCAGTTCGAGCGGATCGCGCAGGAGGCGCAGGCCGCGGGGTCCGCCTGAGCAGCCGCGTCCGCACCCTGTCGGCGGCGCGTCCTGGTTGGATGACTCCATGACCGTCGACGAGCACGCGCGGATGATGCGGGCCAACGAGGCCAACTGGGACGCCCGCACCCCCGTCCATCTCGCCAGCCGTTTCTACGGCCTGGGCGAGGGCCTCGATCCGTCGCGCTGGTTCGCCTCCTGGGAGTGGGAGGACCTCGGCGCACTGGTCGATCGCGATGTGCTCCACCTCCAGTGCCACCTCGGCACGGAGACCCTCGCCTTCGCCGAGCGCGGGGCACGGGCCGTCGGGCTCGACTTCTCCGAGGCGTCCGTGACGGCCGCACGCGGCATCGCTGCGAAGGCGGGCTTCGACGCCACGTACGTGCGGGCGAACGTGTACGACGCCGTCGAGGCCCTGCGGCAGCGGCGGTTCGACGTCGTGTACACCGGGAAGGGCGCCCTGTGCTATCTGCCCGACCTTGACCACTGGGCGGAGGTGATCACCCAACTCCTGCGCCCCGGCGGCCTGTTGTACATCGTGGAGTTCCATCCACTGCTCAACTCGCTCGGCCCCAAGCCCCCTCCGGACGACACTGGTGAACTCCTGCTGCGGCACGACTACTTGGGCGCGCGGGGCGCCGTGCACCGCGATGCGACGTTCACGTACACCGACGGGCCGGCCGTGACGGGCGCGACCGAGAGCTTCGAGTGGACGCACGGAATGGACGAGGTCGTCAACGCGTTGATCGGATCGGGACTGACCATCCGGCGGTTGCGCGAGAGCGACGAACTGCCCTGGCCGCGCTGGCCTCGTATGGAACGCACGGCGTCGGGCTGGTGGCGTTTGCCCGAGCCGCGCATCCCGCTTCTGTACGGCCTCCTCGCGAGCCGCTGAGTCACAACTCCCAGTTCTGCTCGCGCATCGCATGGTACGGTGCTGGCAGCACTTGTGTACGCCCTGTTCCGGGCGCCGGTGCCAGTTCCCCTTCAGTTCGCTGACCCGCCCGTCGGTTTCCGACCGGCGCATCGGCTCTCCCGGTACCACCTCACCAGCGGCGGCGCAGTTCTGCCGTACCCGAGGTGTCGCTGTCTCCCGCCGCCCGTAGCGCGCTCGGCGCGCTCAGTTCTCGCGGCTTCCCCCTTCCTTCCGCATGCCTCACGCACGTCCGTCCGTGAAAGGACCCCGTCCCATGACCACCACACTCGAACACCCCCCTGTAGAACAGCTTCCTCCGGCCCGGATCGCGACCGGTGTCCTCGACATCGACGGCAACGGGAAGGGGTATCTGCGGGCCGCCGACAGCTGCCTGCCCACGCCCACCGACCTCCAGGTCTCCCCCGCGCTCATCCGCCGGTACGGCCTGCGGAAGGGCGACCTCCTCGCAGGCGTCCGAGGCACCCAGCGCGCCCTGACCGACGTCGGGCTGGTCAACGGCCTGACGCCCGAAGAGCTGCGCGGGCGTCGCCGCTTCGGCGACCTCACCCCGCTGCACCCGCGCGACCGGCTCCGCCTCGAACACCCGGCGTCCGGCCTCTCCGGACGTGTCGCCGACCTGATCGCCCCTGTCGGAATGGGCCAGCGCGGGCTGATCGTGGCCCCGCCCAAGACCGGCAAGACCGTGCTGCTGCAGCAGGTGGCGGCAGCTGTCGCCGGCAACCACCCCGAGTGCCGCCTGATGGTGGTACTGCTCGACGAGCGGCCCGAGGAGGTGACCGACATGCGGCGTTCCGTGCGCGGCGAGGTGTACGCCTCGACCTTCGACCGGGCGCCCAAGCAGCACATCGCGCTCGCCGAACTCGTCGTCGAGCGCGCCAAGCGGCTCGTCGAGGCGGGCGAGGACGTCGTCATCCTCCTGGACTCCCTCACCCGGCTGTGCAGGGCCCACAACAACGCGGCGGCCGCCGGCGGCCGCACCCTCAGCGGCGGCGTCGACGCCGCCGCGCTGCTCGGGCCCAAGCGGCTGTTCGGTGCCGCGCGCCTGGCCGAGGAGGGCGGTTCGCTCACGATCCTCGCCACCGCCCTGGTGGAGACCGGCTCGCGCGCCGACGACTTCTTCTTCGAGGAACTGAAGGGCACCGGCAACATGGAGCTGCGGCTGAGCCGCGAACTGGCGTCCCGCCGCGTGTACCCGGCCGTCGACATCAATCCGTCCGGCACCCGCCGCGAGGAACTTCTGTGGCCCCCGGCCGAGTTGACGACCGTACAGGCGCTGCGGCGGGCCCTGCAGACGCGGGACGGGCAGGCGAGCCTGGAGACCCTTCTGGAACGGCTGCGCGACACGCCCGACAACGCCACCTTCCTGCGGCGGATCCAGCCGACGCTGCCCCAGGAGTAGCCACACCGCTGGGTGCCCGTGTGCTCCCGTGTGCGGCATCCGGGTGTTCGGGCCCGCTCCTCGGCCCCGGCACCACGGCTTACGGCGGGTCCATTCCTACGTTTGCGGTATGACCATCAGATTCTCCTCCCGGATCGCCGCCTCATGCTGTGCGCTGTGCGTGACGGGCGTGCTGGCGCTCGCGCCCGTTCCGGCATCCGCCCGTACCGTTGCCGACCCGGTCACGCCGACGGCTGCGGACGCGCGGCTGCTGTACGGCTCGGGCACCCACGCCCGGCTCCGCCCCGGCGCACCCCGCCTCCCCCGGGACGTGTCCGCACTGTCGTGGCTGGTGGCCGACGCCCACACCGGTGAGGTGCTCGCCGCGCACAACGCGCACCGAAAACTGCCGCCGGCCAGCACGCTCAAGACACTCTTCGCCCTGACGGTGCTGCCCACGCTGCCTGCCGGCCTGCGGCACAAGGTCACCGAGGCCGAGCTGAAGGGCATCGGGGCCGGCAGCAGTCTGGTCGGCGTCGCGGCGGGGCGTACGTACCGTGTGTCCGACCTGTGGCGGGGTGTGTTCCTCAACTCGGGCAACGACGCCGTGCACGTCCTGGCCGCCATGAGCGGGGGCTGGCGCGACACCGCCGCCCGGATGCAGGCCAAGGCCCGCTCCCTGGGCGCCCGCGACACCCACGTGCGGTCGCCCGACGGCTACGACGCGTCGGGGCAGGTGTCGTCGGCGTACGACCTCGCGGTGTTCGGCCGGGCGGGGCTGCGCAACGCGGACTTCACCGACTACTGCGGCACGGTCCGGGCGAAGTTCCCGGGCGGGGGCGGCTGGTCGTACGAGATCCAGAACACCAACCGGCTGCTGACCGGCGCGGGCGGCGTCGAGCGCTACCGGGGTGTGGTGGGTGTCAAGAACGGCTACACCAGCAGGGCCGGCAACACGCTGGTCGCCGCCGCGCGGCGGGATGGACGCACCCTGGTCGTCACGGTGATGAACCCTCAGGAGGGCGGCGGATTCGCCGTCTACGAGGAGGCCCGCTCGCTGCTCGACTGGGGCTTCGGGGCCGCCGGCCGCGTCGAAGCCGTCGGCTCGCTGGACGCCTCACGGCCCGTACCGCAGGCGGGCCCCGAGGCGCCGGTGGCGGCGCCCGTGCCGGTGGCCGCCACCGTGACATCCGACAGCGGGCCCGGCTGGCCGGAGACCTGGACGATCCTGGGAGCGGCCGTGCTCGGCGCCGGAGCGGTGTCGCTGGCACTGCGGATCAGGGGCGTGGGACGGGTCTGATCCGCGCCGGCCACCGGCAGCCACAGCAGCAGCCCGAGGGTGACCCAGACGTAGGCGCTGCCGCCGACGAAGCCGTCGACGCCGGACGCGTCGTCGAACCACAGCCACACCACGCTCGTACACAGCACCGCGTACGGAACGGCGGCCACGCGCGCGTGCCCGGTGCGCAGCAGGACGGCGAACGACGGGAGCAGCCAGACGAGATGGTGCACCCAGGTGATCGGGCTGACCAGACAGGCAGTCAGCCCGGTGAGGGCGAACGCGGCCCACCAGTCCCCCGCCACGACGGCCCGCCGAGTCCGCCACGCCCAGACGCCGAGGACGACCAGAACCACCACCAGCCACACGGCACGGCTCGGTTCGCCCGGCGCGGCCAGCCGCGCCAGCACCCCCTGGAGCGACTGGTTCGAGACGTACGCCAGGCTGCCGATGCGCTGGGTGTCCCACAGCGCCTCGCTCCAGTAGAAGCGTGAGGCGTCCGGCGCGACCCACACCGCGAGCGCGGTGGCCGCACCGGCGACGGCCGTCGCGACCCCGGCCGCCCGTCGCCGCCCGCCGAGCAGCAGCAACCCGACGAAGAGCACGGGCGTCAGCTTGACAGCAGCGGCCAGCCCGATCCCGATGCCCGCCCAGCGCGCCCGGCCGGTCGTCAGCAGCCAGGCGTCGGTCAGGACGAGGGCCAGCAGTACGAGGTTCACCTGGCCGAAGCTGACGGTGTCGCGGACCGGTTCGAACAACGCCAGCGCGCAGCCGGTCAGGGCCCAGCCGTACCAGCCGAACCGGCGCAGCACCGGCCCGGCGAGCATCCGCACCACCGCGACGAGCGCCGCCAGGTTGAGCAGCAGCGCGGCGGTGATCGCGGCGCGCAGCCCGAGCAGCGCCATCGGCAGCATGCTGACGGCGGCGAACGGCGGATAGGTGAAGCCGTACGCCGTGCCGGGCACCCGGTAGTCGTAGATCCGGCCGCCGTGGTGGACCCAGGTGTCGACGGTTCCGTAGTAGACGCGCAGGTCGAACCAGCCGCGCAGCAGGGGCACCGTCGCCGTGAACACGGTGACCGTGACGGCGAGGGCGAGCACCAGGAACAGGCGTCCCCGGTCGGTGCGAGGCAGTGTCACAGGGTTCATACCGTGCTCTCCCGCAGGGGTGCCTGGGCCGCCTGGTGGGCCTGCCAGAGGACGACCACGGCCAGTGCGCCGCCGGAGACGGCCAGGACCAGTTCCCCGGTCCCCGCGGGCGCGCCGCTCGGCAGGGCGAGGAGCGCGACGACCCCGGTGACGGCCGCGAGCCGGTGGCGGACCACGGAACCGGTGCTGGGCGCCGCGGCGGCGATGAGGAACAGGGCCCACAGGGCGTACCAGGGCCGGATCGCCGGGCCGAGGACGACCACGACGGCCAGGCTGAGACCGAGTGCGTAGACCGGGCTGACGCGGGGGCGGCGCAGCCAGATGAAGGCGACGGCGAGGACGGTGACCGCGAGGCCGAGCAGATGCCAGGCCGGGACGGCGAGCGGCGCCAGATCGCTGCCGATCTCCCGAAGGGCGGCGGCCGTCGCACGGCCGAGGAGGCTGGTGAGGGCCCAGTTCTGGGGTGACACCGGGGTCTTCAGGGCGCCTATCCAGCCGTATCCGGTGCCGGCGAACGCGGTGGCGCCGACGGTGGTGGCCGCTGCCGCTCCCGCCGTGGTCAGTACCGCCCGCACCGGGCTGCGGCCCGCACGGATCTGCAGGGCCACGACCGCGGCGAGGCCGAGGAGGGCGGGTGCCTTGACGAGGGCGGCGAGCGTGACGAGCACGGCGCCCAGGACCGGCCACCGGCCCAGCGCCGCCACCAGGCCGATGCCGAGCAGCCCGAGCATGATGGCGTCGTTGTGGGCGCCGGCCACGAGGTGCAGCAGGACCAGCGGGTTGAGGGCGCCGAGCCAGAGCGCGGCGGCCGGGTCGGCGCCGCTGTGCCGGGCGAGGCGGGGCAGCGCCGCCGCCATCAGCGCCACGCCGAGCAGCGCGACGAGCCGCATGCCGAAGAGGCCGGCGGGGATCTCGCCCCGGGTCAGTCCGGAGAGGCCGGACGCGACGGCGAGGAACACCGGGCCGTAGGGGGCGCCGGTCTGCTGCCACACCGGGGCGACCTCGGCGGCGAGGGGGCCGCCGAGCAGGGCGGGGCCGTGTGTGTACACGTCCATGTGCGCCTCGACCATCGCGCCCTGGGCGAGATAGCTGTAGACGTCGCGGCTGAAGAGGGGCGGGGCGAGGAGGAGCGGGGTCGCCCAGATGGCGAGCACGAGCATCAGGGACCGTACGGTGGGCGGGTTCAGGCCGCGGACCAGTTGGCCGAGCATGGCCCAGGCTGCGATCAGGAGGACGACGCCGAAGTAGACGCCGACCAGGCCCAGTGCGGCGCGGCCGGAGGAGGGGGCGATGAGTTCCCGTACGGGGAGGGCTCCGGCGGATTCGCCTCCGAGCGCCAGGCATGCGGTGCCCGTCAGGCCGAGGGCCTGACAGCGGGGAAGGTTGGTCGGAGGAGCCTTGGCCAGCACTTGGGCAGCGTGGCAAGGAAGGGTGGACGGGGGGCTACGAGGTGCCCTCCGGGCGGGGGCCTGGGAGTTACTGGTGGGTGATCTCTGCGGGTTGGTCGTCGGGTGCGGCCCGGTGGGGGCTTGTCGCGCAGGTCCCCGCGCCCCTGCGGGCGACAGTGCGCGTCTCTTGAGAGCGACAGCTCGCGCCCGTCGGAAGCGACAGGCTCGCGCCTCTCGAAAGCCACCGGATTCCCGGCCGAGGACCCGCTTCGGCCGGTCAGAAGACCGACACTCCCGTCAGTGTCGTGAAGCGGTCCAGGGCCGCCACCCCCGCCACCGAGTTGCCCCTCTCGTCCAGCCCCGGACTCCACACGCACAGGGTGCAGCGGCCGGGGACGACTGCGATGATGCCGCCGCCCACTCCGCTCTTGCCCGGGAGGCCCACTCGGTAGGCGAAGTCGCCTGCCGCGTCGTAGGTGCCGCAGGTCAGCATGATGGCGTTGATCTGTTTGGACTGGCTGCGGGTCAGAAGGCGGGTGCCGTCGGCCCGGACGCCGTGGCGGGCCAGGAAGCCGGTGGCGAGAGCGAGGTCGGCGCAGGACGCCTCGACCGAGCACTGGCGGAAGTACTGGTCCAGCAGGTCCGGGACCGGGTTGTCGATGTTGCCGTACGAAGCCATGAAGTGGGCGAGGGCCGCGTTGCGGTGGCCGCGTCCGGCCTCGGAGGCGGCGACCTCCTTGTCGAAGGTGAGGCCGGGGTTGCCGGACTCCGCGCGCAGGAAGTCGAGGAGTGACCCGGCCGCGTCCCCGGTACGGGTGTGCAGGCGGTCGGTGACGACGAGCGCGCCCGCGTTGATGAACGGGTTGCGCGGGATGCCGTTCTCGTACTCCAGCTGGATCAGGGAGTTGAAGGGATTGCCGGAGGGTTCGCGGCCCACGTGCTCCCAGAGTTCGTCGCCCTCGCGGGCCAGGTCGAGGGCGAGGGTGAAGACCTTGGTGACGGACTGCGCGGAGAACGGCTGCCGCCAGTCCCCCACCCCGTACACCGTGCCGTCCAGTTCGGCGACGGCCATGCCGAAGCTGCGCGGGTCGCGGGCGGCGAGCGCCGGGATGTAGTCGGCGGGACGACCGCGGCCGGGAGTGCGCTCGATTTCCTCGGCGATGCGTTCCAGGACCGGCTGGAAGGTCGGGGGCGAGGGCGACGGAACAGATGCCATGATCGCCATTCTCCCTCCGGTCCGGTCCTGCTGCGCGTTCGTGTGTCTGAGCGGTCCTGATGAAGTCGGGTGCGCAGACGCGCCCCTCAGGGGCGCGAGGAACTGCGCGACCAGCCACGGCGGACCCACGGTTTCGATACCGCGCTTCCAGCCGAGCGCTACCGTGCCGCGCCGCTGCCCGCCACGATCTCGGGGCGCAGCAGGTCCGCGAGCCGTTCGGCGGGCAACAGGCCCTTCTCCAGGACGAGTTCCGCCACGCCCCGGCCGCTGACGAGGGCCTCCTTGGCGATGTCGGTGGCGGCCGTGTACCCGATGTAGGGGTTGAGGGCGGTGACCAGGCCTATGGAGTTCTCGACGCTCGCGCGCAGCGCCTCGGTGTTGGCGGTGATGCCGTCAACACAGCGCTCGGCGAGCGTGAGGCAGGCCGCGCGCAGGTGCGTGATGGACTCCGAGAGGGAGTGCAGGATGATCGGCTCGAAGGCGTTGAGCTGGAGCTGTCCGGCCTCGGCGGCCATGGTGATGGTGACGTCGTTGCCGATCACCTCGAAGGCGACCTGGTTGACGACCTCGGGGATCACCGGGTTCACCTTGCCGGGCATGATCGACGACCCCGCCTGCACCGGCGGCAGATTGATCTCGCCCAGGCCCGCGCGCGGCCCGGAGGACAACAGGCGCAGGTCGTTGCAGCTCTTGGAGAGCTTGACCGCGATCCGCTTCAGCACCCCGGACATCTGGACGAACGCCCCGCAGTCCTGGGTGGCTTCGACCAGGTTGGCGGCCGTGACGAGCGGGAGGCCGGTGATCGCGGCGAGGTGGCGGCGGGCCGACTCGGCGTATCCGGCAGGGGCGTTGAGGCCCGTACCGATGGCGGTGGCACCGAGGTTGATCTCGTGGATCAGCTCGACGGCCTCCGCGAGGCGGCTGCGGTCCTCCTCGATCATCACGGCGTACGCCGAGAACTCCTGCCCGAGCGTCATCGGCACGGCGTCCTGGAGCTGCGTACGCCCCATCTTGAGGACGTCGTGGAACTCGACCGCCTTGCGGGCGAAGGCGTCCTGGAGCACGGCCATCGCCTTGAGCAGCTCGTGCACCGCGAAGACGGTCGCGACCTTGACGGCGGTCGGATAGACGTCGTTGGTGGACTGCCCGAGGTTCACGTCCTCGTTGGGGTGCAGGTGCCGGTACTGGCCCTTCTCGTGGCCCAGCAGCTCCAACGCCCGGTTCGCTACCACCTCGTTGGCGTTCATGTTCGTCGAGGTGCCCGCCCCGCCCTGGACGACGTCCACCACGAACTGGTCGTGCAGCCTGCCGCCCCGGATCTCCCGGCACGCCTCGACTATCGCGGCGGCCTTCTTCGGCTCCAGCAGCCCGAGTTCCTCGTTGGCGAGGGCGGCGGCCTCCTTGACGGCCGCGAGGGCGTCGATGAAGTGCGGGTAGGCGGAGATGGTCATACCCGTGATGGGGAAGTTCTCCGTGGCGCGCAGGGTGTGGACACCCCAGTACGCCTCGGCGGGAACGTCACGGTCGCCGAGCAGATCGTGTTCGCTTCGGTGGACTGCGGCGGCGCTGCGCCGGGCTGCTGCGGTCATGGCGGTGCGGGCCTCTTTCGGGTGGGTGTCGCGGATGAGGGCGGAGGAGGCGGCGGGTGCGGCCTCAGGCGTACGTCGGTCCCACGGGAAGCGGGTCCAGGGCGCGTACCGGGCGGATGCTGCCGACCGGTTCGCCGCCGCCGAGCAGCGGTTCGCCCGCGAACCCGGTGAGCGCCGACGGGTCGACGCCGGCCCGGGCGAGTGCCGCCGCCGCGACCGGGACGCGGGCCCGGTTCGCGCCGTCGGCGATCTTCACCGCGACGGCCCGGCCGTCCGGCAGGGCGGCTGCCTGGACGCCCTCGAAGCCGTCCTTGCTGAGCAGCCCGGGTACGGCCCGCATCAGCGCGGCCACGTCCCGGCCGGAGCCGGAGGCCATCTCGGCGTGGTCGCGCATCGCGTCGGCGACCAGTGCCTCCGCGGTGTCGGGGGCGGCGGTGGTGATCCGGGCCGCGGCGCGGGCGAGGCCGTGCAGGGAGATGGAGAAGAGGGGGGCGCCGCAGCCGTCGACGGTCACCTGGGCGATGCGCTGGCCGGTGAGGTCCTCGACGATCTCGGCGATCGCCTGCTGGAGAGGGTGGCCGGGGTCGAGGTAGCTGTCGAGGGGCCAGCCGTTGAGCTTGCAGGTGTAGAGCATGGCCGCGTGCTTGCCGGAGCAGTTCTGGGCGAGGCGGGAGGGCAGTCGGCCCTCGCGTATCCACACGTCCCGGACGACCGGGTCGAACGGAAGGTCCCGCACGTTGCGCAGGTCGTCCTCGGCGAGACCGGCCAGCTCCAGGATGCGGCGGGAGCCTGCCAGGTGGCGTTCCTCACCGGAGTGGCTGGCGGCGGTCAGGGAGAGCAGTTCGCCGTCGAGGGGCAGGCCGGCCCTGAGCATGGCCACCGCCTGGACGGGCTTCAGGGCGGAGCGCGGATAGAAGGCCGCTTCGATGTCGCCCACCTGCAACTCCACCTGACCCTCGGCGCCGAGGACGACGACGGACCCGTAGTGGACGCCCTCGATGACCCCGCCGCGCACGAGGTGCGCGACGGGCGAGTGGAGGGGTTCGCGGATCGCGGGGGCGGCCGCGAGTGAGCTGGCGTACATGGCTGCGTGCACTGCTTCCTGCATGACTGCGTGGTTCATGACTGCGTGGTTCGCGCGTCGGCTCCGGCCGACCCGCTGGATTCGGTTGCCTCGGCGGCCTTGCGGGCCACCTGGACGCGGACGCCGTACCAGCCCGCGACCAGTGCCCCGGCGATCAGCGGGAGACACAGCACGGTTGTGCGGCCGGCGCCGCCGGCGTACATCAGGGCGAGGACGGAGGCGAGGAAGGCCGGCGGCACGAGTTCGGTCCACGGGGAGCCGGGGAGTCGGTAACCCGGCCTGTCCAGCTCGCCGTTCTCGGTCTTCCGCCAGGACACCAGGTGGCAGACCATGATCATGCCCCAGGTGGCGGGGATGCCGATCGCGGCGAATTTCAGCACGAACTCGAACGCGTCGACGGGGACGACGAAGTCGAAGCCGACGGCGAGCACGCAGAAGACGCCGGTGAGCAGGATGCCGCCGTGCGGGACCTGGCTGCGGCTCATGTGGAGGGATTGCTCGCTCACGCTTCGGGGCCGCCTTCCGGGGAGGTCTCTTCGGGGGTGTCCGGGTGCGCGGCGCCCACGATGTCGGTGAGGGTCGTGGAGACCCGGTCGAGGTGGTGGGACATGGCCTCCACCGCGTCGTGCGCGCTGCGGTCGATCAGCGCCTCGACGATCGCCCGGTGCTCGCGGTTGGACTGCTCACGCCGGCCGCCCAGCTCGTTCAGGAAGGCCGACTGCCGGGCCAGCGCGTCCCGGATCTCCTCGATCACCCGGCGGAACACCGGGTTCTGGGCGGCCTGCGCCACGGCCAGATGGAAGAGGGTGTCCATGGCGACCCACGCGGTGGTGTCGGTCTCGTGCTCCATGCGGTCCAGCAGGTGCGCGAGGTGGTCGAGGTCCTCGGGCGTGCGTCGTACGGCCGCGTAGCCGGCGACCGGGATCTCGACGTGCCGGCGGACTTCGAGGAGGTCACTGGCCGCGTAGTCGCCGAAGGTGGGGTCCTCGACGGTGCTGGACACGACGAAGGTGCCCTTGCCGGTACGGGAGACGGTCAGGCCCATGGTCTGCAGGGCCCGCAGGGCCTCCCGCAGCACGGGCCGGCTCACCTCCAGGCGCCGGCACATCTCGGCCTCGGAGGGGAGTTTGTCCCCCACGGCGTAGTCTCCGCGCTCGATGGCGCTCCGCAGATGACCGAGGACCGCTTCCATCGCGCTGACGCGCCGCGGCACCGAGCCACCTGTCTGGCTGTCTGACAGGTTCACGAGGTGATCCTGCGGGTGACGGGACGGGCCTGTCAAGGCGGGCGGGCCGAGCAGCCGATCCGGGCACGGTCGCACCCCCTGCGGGAAATTTCGTGGAACTCCTTTCGGGGTACCGCGAGCATGGAGACATGCTGAGGGTCGAACGGCTGGTCGACGAGGACTGGACGCGCACTCAGAGCGCTTCGTCTGCGCGCGCTGGAGGTGGACCCCGACGCGTTCGGTGCCACCTTGGCGGAGGAGGCAGCCAGACCTGAGGCGTGCTGGCGACGACGGCCCCTGGACAGCGCCTGGCTCTTCAGATGACCGGTAGACGAGACCGGCAGGAACTCGGTCACCCCCTCGACGGCTCCGAGGACGACGGCCTGACCGACGGAGATGGCGCTCATGGAATCCGGTTCTGCTGGGGAGGGGCGGGCTGCGGCGGGCCCCGTCCCACTACACGCCGGCAAGACCCGGGCGCCCTCCGCCTACAGCGCTCCGCCCAGCCATACGCCCGCGAAAGCGGCCCCGAGACCGGCCACCACGCTGAGCAACGCGTTGGCGGCGGCGAAGAGAGAGACCCCGTCCTCGACCAGCCGCAGGGTCTCGTAGGAGAAGGTCGAGTACGTGGTCAGCGCGCCGCACAGGCCCGTACCCAGGAGCAGCTGGAGGTTCGGGCCCGGGGCTGCGCCGGTGAGCAGGCCGAGGATGAGGCAGCCGGTGACGTTGACGGCGAAGGTGCCCCAGGGGAAGACCGTGTCGTGACGGGACTGGATCGTCCTGTCGGTGAGATAGCGGAGGGGCGCGCCGACCATTCCGCCCGCGATCACGAGCAGCCAGTTCACAACGAACTCTCACCCTTCTCGTCCGCTTCGCCCGGTTTCCCCTCGGCGCGGCCGACGATGGTGGTCCCCCCGGTCGAACGCCGTTGAGACCGAGGAAGGATGACCTCGCAGTCGTCGAGGATGACCAGTCCCTCGGTGACGAGTTCGTCGAGCTGCGGCAGGAAGGACCGTACCTGTTCCCCGGAGTCGACGATGACGATCGCGACCGGCAGATCCTCACTGAGGGAGAGCAGGCGCGAGGTGTGGATGAGGGAGGAGGCGCCGTAGCCCTCGATGCCACGGAAGACGCTCGCGCCCGCGAGGCCGGCCGCACGGGCACGGTGGACGATCTCCGAGTAGAGCGGCCTGTGGTGCCAGGTGTCGTGCTCGCCGATGAGGACGGTCAGGCGCAGGACGCTGCCGGTCAGCCTGGTCATCGTCGCCTCCGCTTCAGGACCCGTCGGGTCGCGGTCGCCGCGAGCGTCACGGCTGTGAGCGCCGCGAGGAGGGTCGCGGCGAGATAGGCGAGCCCGGTGCCGGGGCGGCCGTGGTCGGCCAGCTTCTGGATGTCGACGGCGTATGTCGAGAAGGTGGTGAAGCCGCCGAGCACACCGGTGCCGAAGAAGGGGCGGACGAGGCGGTGGGCGGCCCGGATCTCCGTGATGACGACCATGAACACGCCGATCACGGCACAGCCGACGACGTTGATCCAGAAGGTGGTCCAGGGAAAGCCCCCGGTCTGCGCGGGCCAGACCAGAGAGGCCGTGTACCGGGCGCAGGCACCGGTCGCGCCGCCGATCGCGACCACCGCGACGACCGGGGCCTGGCCCTGCAGAACGGGAGGGCGCGGCGGCCGGACGACGACGGTACCGGTGCGGGTCTCGGGGGCTGACATGGTCGTACGTCTCCTACTCGCCGGCGCCCGGACGTGCGGGCGCGCCCGTGTGCGCAAGTAGGGACCGTTGGCGGCGGTGCTGCCGCGGTTCGGGTACGGCGGGCCCCACCGCCGCGCCGCGAGCGGGGGATCGCGGCCGTTCAACAGGGTAACGCCGGGCGGGCGGCACTCGCACCCGGGTCCTCGACGGCTCGGGGCATTCCGCGCACCTGATCAGTCGGCGCTGAGGGCTGTCCGACGGGCGTCCACGACCTCGCCCGCACCGGCCCGGGCGTGGACCTCCTGCCCACGGTCGGCCCGGTTCACGTACGAGGGCCTGCCCCGGCCCGATCCCGATGAGCGTCCTGCCCGCCCGGCGCGGACGCGGCAACGGTGGAGGCGGCGTTCGCGGCAGAGCGACAGTTCCTGAGCCGGGTGCACGGGACCTGTGGAATCCGGTGCGGCAAAGCCCCCCTGACGGGGCGCGGGGAACTGCCCGGCCAGCCCCCACCGGCCGGCGGGTCACTCCGCACACCAGGTCACCCGGCACCACGGGCTTCCCAGCACCACGGACGGCTCGCGGCGCGCGAAGGCACCCGCCCAGCCGTCGGCGGACAGCCCTCGCCGGTTACCAGCCCTTCTCGAACATGCGGCCCACCTCGGCGATGCGTATTTCGTCGGGGCGGTAGAAGGTGCGCCAGCGGATTCTCTTCGTACGGACCACGCCGATGCCCGCGAGCAGACCCAGGTGAGTGTGGGCGACGGAGCGGGGGACGCCGAGTTTCGCGGCGACGGCCGCCGCCGTGACACCGTCCTCGACCGGATCGCCGTGCCGTTGGGGCGGGAAGTGCGCCGCCGGGTCCTTCAGCCACTCCAGGATCTCCAGGCGTTGGCCGCCCACCGGTCTCTTCAGCATCCTGCCTCCTCGTCCCGGTCCCCTGTGCCGCACTTCCCAATGTCCCGCAGTTGGGTCCGCCACGTCCGGGGCTTCGCACCTCTTGGCCGAGGTCCAACCCTCCCGATCACGTACGTGGGTTCGAGCAAGCCCTTGCGTGCCAACGCACAAAGGGCCCGGCCACCTCCCTCAGGCGGCCGGGCCCCGTCACTGCGGGCTCACTTCGGGCTCAGCGGTGGCTGAACCACGTCATCGCGGGGAGCGCCTTGTCGTCATAGCCGAACAGGGCCTGGTTCTCCCAGCCGTTGCCGGAAGACGGGTCCGCGGGGTCCCAGCCGTTGCCGTTGACCGCGGTCCAGGTCGCCTCCCAGTAGAAGACGCCGAGGCCGCGGCCGTTCGGAACGGCCTCCACGATGTTCAGGATGTCCCGGAACCAGGCCGACTGCCCGGCCGTGGACGCCGCGTACCCGGAGACGAGCTCACCAGTCGTGTCGATGATGTTCTCGTGCGAGTCCTTGCTGTCCAGACGGAAGGGGTAGGCCGTCTCGGCGACGAACACCGGCTTGCCGTAGCGCGAGGCCGCGTCGTCCATGGTGGTCTGGAAGTCGTAGAGCGAACCGTGCCAGTAGCCGTAGTACGACAGGCCGATCACATCGAACTTCACGCCGTTGGACACCGCGCTGTCGAACCACCAGCGGGTGCCCGACAGGTCGCCGCCCTTGGCCAGGTGCAGCGCCACTGTCGTGCCGGAGTTGACCGCCTTGACCGCGTCGTAGCCGGAGTTGAGCAGCCCGGCGAGCTGCGACCAGTTGTTGGTCGAGCCCTCGGACCACAGCATGCCGCCGTTGATCTCGTTGCCGACCTGGACCATGTCGGCAGTGGTGCCCTGGGACTTCAGGGCGCCCAGGACGTCGTACGTGTGGTTGTAGACGTCCGTCCTCAGCTGGCTGTACGAGTGCCCGGCCCACGCGGACGGTTTGCCCTGGACACCCGGGTCGGCCCAGGTGTCCGAGTAGTGGAAGTCGACCAGGAGCTTCATGCCCTGCGCCTTGATGCGCTTGGCGATGGCGAGGACGCGCGCCTTGTTGTTGTAGCCGTCGGCCGGGTTGACCCAGACCTTGACGCGCGCGTAGTTCATGCCGGAGCTCTTCAGGACGCCGAGCGCGTCGCTCGTCGTCCCCGAACCGGTCCTGTAGAGACCGCCCTTGGCCTCGCTCTTGGGCAGGGAGGAGATGTCGGCGCCCTTGATGGACAGCCCGCCCGTGCCGGAGGCGAAGGTCAGGTCGTCGACGTTGATCCAGTTGCCCGCGTTGGCATCGGAGTTGACACTGATCGTGCACTGGTTGTTCGTCACCGCGATCGGCACGACGATCCGGATCCACCCGCTGGAGGAGACGGGCAGGTCGGTGCGCTGCTCGGAGCTGCCGCAGTTCTTCAGCGCTATGTAGGCCGACTTCTGGCCGCCTCCCGAGCGCACCCACGCGGTGAGCTTGTAGTTGCCGTTGGTCAGCCCGGACAGGTACTGGTAGGTCTCCACCTTGTAGGCGGAGGCGGAGTAGTGGGACAGCCGGTAACTGCCGCTGCGGCCACCGGACTCCACGTACGAGGCGCCCGTGTCGCCGTACTCCGCCCAGCCGTTGGGGGTGGCCGCGCCCGAACCGTCGGCCTCGAAGCCGCCGTTGGTGAGGGTGCTGGCCGCCTGTGCCGAGGTGGCGGGCAGAGCGGTGAGCGCGAGGCCTGCGGCGAGCGGGAGCAGCAGGGCCTTGAGAGTGCGCCTGGGTGTGCGTCTGGGATGGAACATCGTCGTCCGTCGTCCCTTCGACGTGATGGGTTGGGGGTGTCCCTCCTGAGGGGCGGGAGGGGGCCCCTCCCGCCCGCGGCTCTCGTGGCGCGCACGGACGGAGGGGAACTTGCGGCTCAGCCGTCGAGTCGTACGACCCGGACGGCTCCGGCGGGCAGCGCGAGGCGGCCGGCGGCTCGTTCGCCCGTCAGCAGTTCGGTGCCGGGTGTTTCCAGGGGAACCTTGGTCTCCGACGCGGTGTGGTTGACGGCGAACAGATAGGTGCCCGACTCGCCGGTGCGGCGGACGAGTTCGACGTCACGCGGGAGGTCGGCGCGGGGCGCGAGATCGGCGTCCTCGGTGGCCCGGCCGAGCAGGGCGTCCAGGCCGTGCGCGTCGAGTCGCGTCGACACGTACCAGGCGGTGCCGTCGCCGAGGCGGTGGCGGGTGACGGCCGGCTGGTCGGCGGTGAGTCCGTCGGCGTACGTCCACACGGTCTCGGCGCCGCGCGGCACGACGAACTCGGTCCACACGTCACCGGTGAGTTCGGAGCCGTCGGGGCCGGTGATACGCACGGCGTCGCCGGGGAGCAGCGGCGAGAACTCCTCGACGGTCAGGCCGAGTACGTCGCGCAGGGCGCCCGGGTAGGGGCCCTGGTGGACGGCGTCGTGCTCGTCGACGATGCCGGAGAAGTACGAGACGACCAGGGTGCCGCCGTTCTCGACGTACTCCCTGAGGTTGTTCCCGGCGGCCTCCGTCATCAGGTACAGGGCGGGTACGACGACAAGGGGATAGGCCGACAAGCCGGCTTCCGGGTGGGCGAAGTCGACGGTGAGGTGGCGGTCGTACAGGGCCTCGTAGAAGGCGTCGGCGCGCTCGCGCGGATCGTGGTCCTCGCTGGGGCGCCACTGGAGGTTCTGCGCCCACCAGGAGTGCCAGTCCCACAGGACGGCGACGTCGGCGACCGTGCGGGTGCCGCGGATCGAGGCCAAGGAGTCGAGAGAGGCGCCGAGTTCGACGACCTCGCGCCAGACGCGGGTCTCCGTGCCGCCGTGCGGGAGCATCGCCGAGTGGAACTTCTCGGCGCCGCGCCGGGACTGGCGCCACTGGAAGAACATCGCGCCCTCGGAGCCCCGGGCCACATGGGCGAGGGAGTTGCGGGCCATCTGGCCCGGGGCCTTCGCGGGGTTGCGGGCCTGCCAGTTGACGCCCGAGGTGGAGTGCTCCAGCAGGATCCAGGGGGCTCCGCCCCCGACGGAGCGGGTGAGGTCGGCGGCCATCGCCAGGTTGACGTGGGTGCGGCGGCCGTCGGTGATCAGGTAGTGGTCGTTGGTGACGATGTCGACCTCGCGGCCCCAGGCCCAGTAGTCGACGGAGTCGCACTGGCTGAGCGCGGTCATGAAGTTCGTGGTGACCGGGACGCCGGGCGAGAGCCGGTGCAGGATGTCCCGCTCCCTCACGAAGTTCTCGCGCATGGTGGCGTCGGCGAACCGCTTGTAGTCCAGCGCCTGGCCGGGGTTGCCGACCGTGGGCGTGGCACGCGGCGGGTTGATCTGCTCGAGGGTCGTATACCGCTGGCCCCAGAAGGCGGTTCCCCAGGCCTCGTTGACGCCGTCGACCGTCTCGTACGCCGTCGCCAGCCAGCGGCGGAAGTGGGCGGCGCAGGACTCGCAGTAGCAGGCCGAGACCGGGACGCCGTACTCGTTGTGCACGTGCCACATGGCGAGCGCCGGGTGGGCGCCGTAGCGCTCGGCGAGCTTCGTGGTGATGTTGGCGGCGGCGGCGCGGTAGTCCGCGTTGCTGTGGCAGATCGCGGCGCGGGAGCCGAACTCGTAGCGCACACCCTCGGGGGTGACGGGCAGCGCGTCCGGGTGCTCGCGGTAGAACCAGGCGGGCGGCGCCACCGTGGGCGTTCCGAGGTCGGCGCGGATGCCGTTCTCGTGCAGGAGGTCCAGCAGACGGTCGAGCCAGCCGAAGTCGTACACCCCGGGTGCGGTCTCCAGCAGGGCCCAGGAGAAAATTCCGACGCTGACCATCGTGACGCCGGCCTCGCGCATCAGCCGGACGTCCTCCTGCCAGACGCTTTCCGGCCACTGCTCGGGGTTGTAGTCCCCGCCGAAGGCCAGCCTGGTGAGGCCCGTGGGGGTGGTCTCCGGCATGGAATGTCTCCCGGTTGGTCGGTCACTGTGGAACATATTGGGAACGTGCACACACAGCATTCGCGGTGCGGGGCCCAGATAACCGCACGGCAACAACCATTGACAAGTGTCCAGTGTGTTTCTCTACTGTGAACGCTCACAGAAGCACCGCGAGCGAGCCGGAGGGGCGCGCCAGGTGTCGGGGTGGGAGCGCGCGGAGGCCCGAAGGGCTGAGCACGCCCCCGGCACCGGCCGAGGCGCCTCGGAGGTGAGCCGCGCAGGAAGCACAGCGGGTTCTCGCAGCAGGCGAGGCCCTTCCAGGTCAGGGGAGAACTTTCCATGCCGAACACGAAGCAGTGGCGCCTCGTGGCAACCGCAGTCGCCGTCACGCTCGGCGCCACCACACTCGCCGCCTGCGGGTCCGACGACGACAGCGACGCCCAGTCGGGCCCGGTGTCGCTGACGTACTGGACCTGGACGCCCGGCATGGACAAGGTCGTCGACCTGTGGAACGAGGGACCGGGCAAGGAGCAGCAGATCACCGTCACGGTGAAGAAGCAGGCCTCCGGCGACACCCTGGTCACCAAGATCCTCACCGCGCACAAGGCCAAGAAGGCGCCGGACCTGGTGCAGGCCGAGTACCAGGCGCTGCCGACGCTGGTCAGCAATGACGCGCTCGCGGACATCTCGGGTGACGTCGGCGACGCGAAGAACGACTTCGCCGAGGGTGTCTGGCAGCAGACGACACTGGGCACGGACGCCGTGTACGCGGTGCCGCAGGACATCGGGCCGATGATGTTCTACTACCGCGAGGACCTGTTCGAGCAGTACGGCCTGAAGGTCCCGACCACCTGGGCCGAGTTCGCCGAGACGGCCCGGGCGCTGAAGAGGAAGGCCCCGGACAAGGACCTCACCACCTTCTCCGCCAACGACTCCGGTCTCTTCGCGGGCCTCGCCCAGCAGGCCGGCGCCAAGTGGTGGACCACCACCGGCGAGCAGTGGAAGGTCGGGATCGACGACGCGGCGACCCAGAAGGTCGCCGACTTCTGGGGCGACCTCGTCAAGGAGGACGCCATCGACAACCAGCCGATGTACACCCCGGCCTGGAACAAGGCACTCAACACCGGCAAGCAGATCGCGTGGGTCAGCGCGGTGTGGGCACCGGGCACACTGACGACGGCCGCGCCGGACACCAAGGGCAAGTGGGCCATGGCCCCGCTCCCCCAGTGGTCGCTGAGCGAGGACGTGACGGGCAGCTGGGGCGGCTCCTCGACGGCCGTCACCACCGACTCGGGCCACAAGTCGGCCGCCGCGAAGTTCGCCGCCTGGCTGAACACCGACCGTGACGCGCTGGCCGCGCTCGCGAAGGAGGGCGGGATCTACCCGGCCGCCACGGGCGCCCAGCTCAGCGGCGCGTTCGTCAAGTCGCCCGACTTCTTCTCGAACCAGTCGGACTTCTACACCCAGGCCGCCGAGATCGCGAAGACCACGGCGCCTTCCGCGTGGGGCCCGAACGTGAACGTGGCGTACACCTCGTTCAAGGACTCGTTCGCCTCGGCCGCGAAGAACAAGTCGGACTTCGGTGCCGCCCTCAGGACGGTGCAGGACGCCACGGTCGCCGACCTGAAGAAGCAGGGCTTCGGGGTCGCGGAGTGACCAGTGCACGCCGGAGGTCGTACGGGGTCAAGGGGGCCCCGTACGCCTTCCTCCTTCCCGCGGTGATCCTGTTCGCCCTCTTCTTCGCACTGCCCATCGGTTACGCGCTCTGGCTGAGCCTGCACAAGGTGAAGGTCTCCGGCCTGGGTCTCGGCTCCGGGGCGCGGAAAGAGGTCTGGGCGGGCATCGGGAACTACACCGACGCCCTCACCGACAACGAGCTGCTGGACGGCGCGCTGCGCGTGGCCGGCTACGGTGCGATCGTGGTCCCGGTGATGCTGGGTCTCGCCCTGGTCTTCGCGCTGATGCTCGATGCGGACAAGGTGCGGCTCGCACCCTTCACCCGGCTCGCGATCTTCCTGCCGTACGCCATCCCCGGCGTCGTGGCCGCGCTGCTCTGGGGTTTTCTGTACCTTCCGGACGTCAGCCCGTTCTATTTCGTCCTCGACAAGCTGGGGATGCCGCAGCCCGACCTGCTCGACGGCGGTCCGCTGTACCTCGCGCTCTCCAACATCGCGGTGTGGGGCGGTACCGGCTTCAACATGATCGTCATCTACACCTCGCTGCGGTCGATCCCGGCCGAGGTGTACGAGGCGGCGAAGCTGGACGGCGCCACCCCGCTGCAGATCGCGCTCAGGATCAAGATTCCGATGGTCGCGCCCTCGCTGGTGCTGACCTTCTTCTTCTCGATCATCGCGACGCTCCAGGTGTTCAGCGAGCCGACCACCCTCAAGCCCCTCACCAACTCCGTGTCCACGACGTGGAGTCCGCTGATGAAGGTGTACCAGGACGCCTTCGGCAAGGGCGACATCTACTCGGCCGCGGCCGAGGCAACGATCATCGCGATCGTCACGCTCGTCCTGTCGTTCGGCTTCCTGCGGGCCGCGAACTCCCGGAACAAGCAGGAGGCAGCACGATGAGTTCTCTTGCCGCGGGCAAGGCGGAAGCGGCCACGGGCACCAGGCCCGGCACCGCGCAGCGCCCTCCGCTGCGCAGCCGGATCGCCCTGGTCCCGACGATCACGCTCCTGCTGGGTGCCCTGTACTGCCTGCTGCCGGTCGCGTGGGTGGTGATCGCGGCGACGAAGTCGGGCAGTGAGCTGTTCTCCACGTTCACGTTCCTGCCCGGCAGCGGCCTCACGGACAACGTGAAGGAGCTGAGCGCCTACCGCGACGGCGTCTACTGGAAGTGGATGGGCAACTCGGCCCTCTACGCCGGCCTGGGCGCTCTCCTGTCGACGGCCGTCTCCGCGATCAGCGGTTACGCGCTAGCGGTCTACCGCTTCCGCGGCCGGGAGACGGTCTTCAGCATCCTGATGGCGGGCGTGCTGATGCCGCCGGTGATCCTCGCGATCCCTCAGTACCTGCTGCTGGCGAAGGCCGACATCACGGACTCCTACGCGTCCGTGCTGCTGCCGCTGGTCCTCTCCCCGTACGGCATCTACCTCGCGCGGATCTACGCCGCCGCGGCGGTGCCGGCCGACGTGGTCGAGGCCGGGCGGATGGACGGCGCGGGTGAGTGGCGCATCTTCACCAGGGTCGCGCTCCCGATGATGATCCCGGGCCTCGTGACGGTGTTCCTGTTCCAGTTCGTGGCCGTGTGGAACAACTTCCTGCTCCCCTACATCATGCTCAGCGACGACGAGAAGTTCCCGATCACACTGGGTCTGTTCACCCTTCTCGAACAGGGAGCGGCCACCCCGGCCCTCTACACACTGGTGATCACGGGCGCGTTCCTGGCGGTCCTTCCGCTGATCGCGCTGTTCCTGGTCATCCAGCGGTTCTGGAGCCTCGACCTGCTGTCCGGAGCCGTAAAGTCATGACCATGAGCAATACCGGGGGCCGGCGCAAACCGCCGACGATCCACGACGTGGCGCGCGAGGCGGGCGTCTCACGAGGCACCGTCTCGCGCGTGCTCAACGGCGGGCACTACGTCAGCCCGACCGCCCAGGAGGCGGTGAACGCCGCGATCCGCAAAACGGGTTACGTGGTGAACCGTCACGCCCGCTCGCTCATCACCGGCCGTTCCGACTCGATCGGCTTTCTGCTGACGGAGCCTCAGGAGCGGTTCTTCGAGGACCCCAACTTCAATGTCCTGCTGCGGGGTTGCACCCAGGCACTGGCGGCGCACGACATCCCGCTGCTGCTGATGCTGGCGGGCACGGAGGACGAACGGCGCCGGATCACGCGTTACATCACCGCCGGTCATGTCGACGGGGTGCTGCTGGTCTCCAGCCACTCCGGTGACCCGGTCGCGCAGGAGCTGTGCGAGGCGGGCGTACCGCTGGTCGCGTGCGGCAAACCGATCGGCCTCGGCTCCAGGGTGAGTTACGTGGCGGCGGCGGACCGCGACGGCGCCCGGGACATGGTCCGCCACCTCCTCTCCCTGGGCCGCCGCCGCGTCGGCGTCGTCACGGGCCCGCTCGACACCCCGGGCGGCGTGGAACGCCTCGCCGGCTACCGCGAGGTCCTGGCCGAGGCGGGCATCGAACACGACGACCGCCTCGTCGTCTCCGGCGACTACAGCCGGGCCAGCGGCGAGGCGGGCGCGGAACGGCTGCTGGCCCGGCGCCCGGACCTGGACGCCGTGTTCGTCGCGTCCGACCTGATGGCACAGGGCGTTCTGACGGCACTGGAGCGCGCGGGACGGACCGTACCCGGGGACGTGTCGGTGGGCGGCTTCGACGACTCCTCGGCAGCCCTGGCCGCCCGCCCCCAGCTGACGACCATCCGGCAGCCCTACGACCGGATCAGCGCCGAGATGGTCCGGGTGCTGCTCGCACAGATCGGCGGCGAGGATCCGGCCGCGGTGATTCTGCCCACCGAGCTGATCAAGCGGGGGTCTGCCTGAGCCGGCCGTCACACCACCTCGGGCACGCCGGTTTTTATGCATACGCATTAACATGGGGTGCATGGCAGCGAACAAGGCCGGTGCGGGGCTGGCGGACCAGTGGCGGGACATCCTGGCGGTGCATGCGCGCACGATGTGCGAGATCGACCGCGTGCTGCATCCGCACGGCCTGGGCGCCAGCGACTTCGAGGTACTCGACATCCTCGTCTCCGAGGCGGCCGACGTGCGGAAGGCCCCTGCCCCGGGCGAGCAGTGCCGGGTGCAGGACATCGTCGGCCGGGTCCATCTCAGCCAGAGCGCGCTGTCGCGGCTCATCGGGCGGCTGGAGAAGGACGGGCTGGTCGAGCGCAGCATGTGCGTGGAGGACCGGCGGGGGGTGCGGGTCGCTCTGACGGCCAAGGGGCGTGAGCTGCATGGCCGGGTTCTGCCGCTCCAACGTGCTGCCCTGGAACGGTCGTTGGGCGGGTAGCGCTCCGCCGGCCACACGGTTCCTTCGCCGCGGGCCGGCGGGGGCCGGTCGCGCGCGCGTCAAGAACGCAAGCCCCTTTGACCGGGCGGAGGTTCAGTACTCGAACGGCCTGGCCAGCAGGGTGCGGACGCCCTCGGAGGTGACCGTCATCCCGTGCGGGGAGGCCGCGTCAATGGTGAGCGAGAGGTCGCCCGTGGGCCACTGGTCGGCGAGTGCGCCCAGCGGGATCAGACGGTAGCGGGAGACGGACGGCAGCAGTTCGGCCAGTTCGGGCTCCGAGGTGAACACGGGCACGGCCTCCCGCCCGTCCGGCTCCTCCAGGACCGGCAGCGCCACGGTCGAGGGATTGCCGGCGTCCACGTCACTGACGTCGTCCGGTACGGGGACCAGCACGTCGCTCATCGCGAGGACGTCCAGCGCGGCCGGGTCCCGGGTGTCGTCGGCCAGGGCGTCGAGCGCCCGTCGTGCCGGTGTGGCGGAGTGATGGTGTGCGGGCGTCTCCATGGTGGGTCCTCTGGTAGCGGCGGTAGTGCGGCCACCCGGGACACGGTCGGTCCCGGGCACAGTGGGGGTCGCCTACCCGACCGGGTCGCGGGCATGCGTGCCCCGGACAGGTGACGTCGTGGACACGCTGCGCCCGGGTGCGGAGCCGGTCCCGGGACCCGCGTGCCGCTTGAATCAGATAGGTCCGGTGGTACCGATCCTCCCGGGCCCGCCCAGGACGTACACCGGGAACCTTCAGGTACATGACGGTCACGTGAAGGAGTCTCGCAGCGACGCCCCTGGATGGTGAAAACGGACCAGTAGTGGTGACCGCCGCCCACGCGCGGGACAGGAGCCCGTGCTTAGCGTGGGCGCATGCCGATGCAACCCTGGTTCTCCGATGCCAAGCTGGGCATCTTCATCCACTACGGCGTCTACGCCGTGGACGGCTGGGCCGAGTCCTGGTCCTTCTACACGGACGAGGTCACGCACGAGGAGTACATGAAGCAGCTCGACCGTTTCACCGCCTCGCACTACGACCCGAGGGCCTGGGCCGAACTGTTCGCCCGCGTCGGCGCCCAGTACGCCGTCCTCACCACCAAGCACCACGACGGCGTGGCCCTGTGGGACACCGACCGCCACAGTCTGGACGTGGTCCGGGACACCCCGGCCGGCCGCGACCTGGTCACCGGCTTCGTCGACGCCCTGCGCAAGCAGAACCTGAAGGTCGGCCTCTACTACTCGCACTCCGACTGGAACCACCCCGACTACGCCAGCGAGCGCCACCCCGGCCCGCACATCGTCGAACCCAACGACTACTCACACGCCCGCCCCGGCGAGGAGGACCCTGAGGCCTGGGCACGCTACCTCGCCTACCGCGACGGCCAGGTCGGCGAACTGGTCGAGCGCTTCCGCCCCGACCTCCTCTGGTTCGACGGCGAGTGGGAGCGCACCGAGGAGCAGTGGCGGATGCGGGAACTGTCCGAGCTGATCCTCGCGGGCAACCCGGACACCGTCCTCAACGCCCGCATGCTCAGCTACGGCGACTACGCCACCCCCGAGCAGGGCGTTCCGCTGATCGCCCCGGACGGCCCGTGGGAGCTGTGCCTGACGATCAACGACTCGTGGAGCTACCGGGCCAAGGACCGCGACTTCAAGTCGGTGCGCCAGCTGGTGCGTTACTTCACGGAGACGATCGGCATGGGCGGCAATCTGCTGCTCGGCGCCGGCCCGATGGAGGACGGCACGATTCCCGAGGAGCAGGTAGAGCGCCTGGAGGGGCTCGGTGCCTGGGTCACGAAGCACGCCGACGCCGTGTACGGCACGGTCGCGGGCCTGCCCGCCGGGCACCACTACGGGCCGAGCACGCTCTCCGCCGACCGGCGCACCCTGTATCTGGTCTGCTTCGACGCGCCCCGCGAGGCCGTGTCGATCCGGGGTCTGCGCAACGCCGTACGACGCGTTTCGGTCGTCGGCACGGGCACCGAACTGGGCCACCACGTCACCGGCGGTCTGGACCAGGTGCCGGGCGTGACGTGGATCGACGCGCCCGGGGCGGCCGACCTCGACGAGTACGCGACCGTCCTGGCCGTGGCGCTCGACGGCGAGCTGGACCTCTACCGGGGTGCGGGCCGCGACTGACGGGGAGCGCGCCCCGGCCGGTCCACGACCGACAGCACACCGATGACACCACAGGACATGACATCCAAGACAGGAGTTCGAACGAACCACCTCCTGGGCGTACGCCCTGCCAACGGCGTTATGAGGAGGGTGACATGGGAAATCTCTTCACGAACCCGCTCAGACAGCTCGACAGCAACGCACGGCACGCGACCGAGGTCTTCCGGCGTGAGGTCGCCGGGTACCAGGTCCTGGAACGGGACGTACGCTCGCGCACGGAGGCGCTTGAGTACAGCGTGTGGTTACGTCGCCGGACCGTCGAACCGGGGGTCACCCGGCTGCCCGAGGTCGACGACTGGCTGCGCGACATCGGCAGGACCCTCTCCCGCGGGCCCGATCTCGTCGCCACACCGGACAGGTACTACCAGCACGACATGGACCGGACGCGCACGGCGACGGCCCTGAACGTCCATGCCCGCACTCTCGACCACCGCCTCCGGCGCGCACAAGAACTCACCGGCATCCATCCGGGCTCCACCCGCGGCGTACGGGTCCTCAGCGTCGTCGTGACACGCTCGCCCGCTCGGGGCTGACCAACTCAGCGCGGCCCCGCCGGAATTCTCCGGCGGGGCCGCTCACCGTGCCGTCGCGGCGCGGGTCATTCGGAACTGGCGAAACCCGTGGTGTCGAACCAGGTGGGCGCCTCGGCGTCGGCCATCGCCTGCTTGATCCTGAAAAGGGCGAACTCGTTCAGTTCCGGCAGCGCGTCCACCGTGAACCAGCCGACGTCCAGGGACTCGTCGTCGTTGACCCGCGCCTCCCCGCCGACGGCCCGGCAGCGGAAGGTGATGTCCATGTACTGGCAGACATCCCCGTTCTCGTACGTCACCGGGTCCAGGGCCTGGACCAGCACGACCCGTTCGGGCACACACCGGACCGCTGTCTCCTCGTAGACCTCCCGCACCGCGCACGCCGCCGGCTGCTCACCCGGGTCCGGGATGCCCCCGACCACCGACCACTTGCGGGTATCGGTGCGCCGGCCCAGGAGCACTCTGCCCTCGTCGTCGAAGACGAGGGCGGTGACGCCCGGGAGCCAGAGCAACTGGCGGCCGGCGGAGGCACGGAGAGCGCTGATGAAGTCAGGAGTACCCATGCCCCGACCCTAGCCGGGCGTCGCTGTCACCCCTGTTGATCACGGGGGCGTGCAACCGGCGTACGGCTACACGCCACGGGCGCGCCGCCCGCGCAAACCGGCGCCGATCGCCCAGCCGAGACCGCCGGCGGCGACCAGCACGAGGAGCATCTCGGGCAAAATGCCGAGTTTGGTGGCAGGCGTCTCGGAGGAGCGCAGCGGCACCTCCTGGACGAGCGAGTCGGCCACGAACATGCCGGTCTTCTGGGTGATCCTCCCGTCCGGCATGATGATCGCGCTCACGCCACTGGTCACCGGGACCGTAACGGTCCGGCTGTGCTCGACGGCGCGGACACGGGACATCGCGAGTTGCTGGTAGGTCATCTCGCTGCGGTCGAAGGTGGCGTTGTTGCTGGGCACGGAGATCATCTGGGCGCCGTGGGTGACGGTGTCACGCACCGCCCAGTCGAAGGCGGCCTCATAGCAGGTGGCGAGGCCGACCTTGGCACCGTCCATGGTGAACACACCGGGCTCGGTGCCCCGGCTGAAGTCCTGGCGGACCATCGTGGTCCAGTTCTTGTTGATGTGGTCGAGCATCGAGCGCAGCGGCAGGTACTCGCCGAAGGGCTGGACCTGCCGCTTGTCGTACGTGTCGGTCGCGCCCTTCTCCGGGTCCCACAGGATCTGCTCGTTGTAGAGCTTGCCGTCCCGTTCGACGACACCGCCGACCGAGATGGGCGCGCCGATCGCCAGGGCCGCCTCCCCGATGACCGCGCTGGCGTCGGGATTGGCGAAGGGGTCGATGTCGGAGGAGTTCTCCGGCCACAGGACGAAGTCGGGCTGTGCCACTTTGCCCGCCTTGACCTGGGCGGCCAGCCGCTCGGTCTCACGTGCGTGGTAGTCGAGCACGGCACGCCGCTGGGCGTTGAAGTCGAGGCCCGCGCGGGGCACGTTGCCCTGGATGACGGCGACGGTCGCGGTGCCGACCTCGGCCTTGTCGCTCACCAGCGTGCGCGCGGCCAGGGCGCCCACCACGGGGACGGCCACGCTCAGCGCGCCGACGACCGCGGCGACGCGCTGTACCGCACCGCTACGGCGCCGCTCCATGACCTGGCGCACGATTTCGTACAGCCCGAATCCGCACAGGACGACCGCGAGGCCGAGCACCGGGGTGCCGCCCAGCGCGGCGAGCGGCAGGAAGACGCCGTCCGCCTGGCCGAAGGCGATCTTGCCCCAGGGAAAGCCGCGGAAGGGGACACGCGCGCGTGCCGCCTCCCCCGCGATCCACACGGCCGCCGCCCACAGCGGCCACCCTGGCAGCTTCGACACGGCGGCGATTCCGGCACCGACCAGCGCGACGAAAACCGCCTCGATGACGACCAGCGCCAGCCAGGGTCCCGGTCCGACCTCCACACCGGTCCACACCAGCAGCGGAAGCAGGAAGCCGAGACCGAACAGGTAGCCGAGACCGAGTCCCGCCTTCCAGGACCGGCCGCGCAGCACCCAGCCGAAGATCCCGAAGGCGGGCAGGGCGAGCCACCACAGGGTGCGCGGCGGGAAGCTGACGTACAGCAGCACTCCGGCGAGCGCGGCGGTGGCGGCCGGCCAGAAGCGCAGCAGCCGCGCGCGGCGCGAAGCGGGCGCGAGCTGCGGTTCAACCTGGTCCGGCTCGGCTGTGGGAGGAGCGGTGGCGGTCACTCCGGGAGTGTACGGCGCCTGCCCCGGGCGCCGACAGGCACGGTCCGGCCCGTACGGGCGGGACCGCTCCGGCCCGCCTGCCGCATCGTTCCTGTGCAACTCGTCCACAAATGACGCACCAGCCGTTACGGTGTGCCGGCTGGGTGCTGTACGCCCTGTGGCGCACCCCGCGTCCCACTCCCGTCGCACTGACCGCGGGCGCGGCCCTGACCGGGCTTGCCGTCCTCGCGACGGTCGGCAACGTGCTGAACTTCACCACGGTGACCACGGGCGCGGGCCTCCTGGCGGGCCTGGCTACGGCCCGCCCGCTCGTCCATGAGACCGCGGGACACGGCGACGACACGCGCGCGGGAACACCGGTGAACAGCCGCGAGAGCGATCGGAACGTCAGTGCGCGGCCCCCGCCGCACCCGACCGCATCCGTTCCCTGATGACGCGTACGGCCGCCTCCGCGTTGTCGACCGTGATCGTGAACGTGTGCCCGTCCCCGAGTCTCACCACCAGGCCCTCGCCCCGGCGCACGACGACCGCGGTGCCCTGGTGGGGCCGCCAGCGGTAGCCCCAGCCGCCCCACTGACGCGGGGTGACCCTGGCCACGAAATCGGCGCCGACGATCTGGGACAGCGGAATGCGGCGGCGCGGCAGGCCGATGTGGCCGCAGCGCACTTCGAGGGAGTCCTGGTCGACCTTCACGGCGACGTGCACGAACGCGATGGTGCCGAAGAGGACGAGCAGCCCGGCCGCGATACAGCCCACGACCGACATGGCGAGAGGTGCGACACCGGACGTCCATGCCGAGTCGACGGCCAGTTCGATGCCGAGGGCCATGAAGGCACAGCCGCCGAGCGCCAGCAACCACTGGGCGCGGTTGGTCGCCCGGCCGGTCCAGACCTCGGCCGACGTGGTTTCGTCGCGGGGATGGTCCCTCATGTCTACGAGACTACTCAGGTTCCGCTGGGCGGGCACCGGCTTGCGGAGAGCAACTGCGCCGGTCGGTCAGCGGACGGGGGCGGCCGCCTGCAGCAGACGGCCTTCCTCGTAGGCCAGCGCTGCGGCGGGCAGCGGGCTCACGGTGCCGTTCAGCAACGCGGTGAGGGTGCCGCTCGCCGGCGCTTCGGGGGCGGGCTCCGCGCCAAGCCTGCGGAGCGTCTGTGCGGCCACCGCGCCGGCCGAGCCGTGCAGGACGAGTGGCGGGCGGCCGGGCTGCTGGACGGCCGCCCGGATGCGCTCGGCGACAAGTTCGTAATGGGTGCAGCCCAGGACGACGGTCGTTACCTCGTCGGGGGTGAGGGCGGCCGCGGCGGTGATGGCGGTGTCGATCGCCGCCTCGTCCGCGTGTTCGACGGCTTCGGCCAGTCCCCAGCAGGGGACCTCGGTGACGGTGACGCCCTCGGCGAAGTTCCGGATGAGGCCGCGCTGATAGGGGCTGGCGGTGGTGGCGGGGGTCGCCCAGATCGCGAAGGGTCCGCCTCCCGCGGCGGCGGGTTTGATCGCCGGGACCGTGCCGACGACCGGCAGCTCAGGTTCGAGGCGGGCGCGCAGTGCGGTCAATGCGTGCACGGTCGCGGTGTTGCAACCGACGATCAGGGCGTCGGGGCGCTGCGCGGCGGCGGCCTCGGCGACGGCCAGGGCGCGCTCGGTGAGATCCTGCGGGGTGCGCGGGCCCCAGGGCATACCCTCGGGGTCCAGGGAGAGCACGAGATCCGCGTCGGGCCGCAACCGCCGTACCGCCGCGGCCGCCGGCAGAAGTCCGATTCCGGAGTCCATGAGCGCGATCTTCACCCGGTCACTATAAACGGCGTGCTCTTGCGCCCCTCCGGGGTGGGGCAGACTGCGGCGGGTGAGCGCCGTTGTGTGGATCGCCGTCGGATCACTCGCCGCCTGGCTGTGGCTGCTGCTGTGCCAGGGCTTCTTCTGGCGTACGGACATCAGGCTGCCCTCCTACGACCGGGAGCCGGAATCCTGGCCGCCCGTCTGTGTCGTCGTGCCGGCACGCGACGAGGCCGCCGTGCTGTCCGCGAGCCTGCCGACGCTGCTCGCGCAGGACTATCCGCGGCGGGCCGAGGTCTTCCTGCTCGACGACGGCAGTTCGGACGGCACCGGGGAGCTGGCCCGGGAGCTGGCGCGGCAGCACGGCGGGCTGCCGCTGACCGTGGACTCGCCCGGTGAACCGCCCGCGGGCTGGACGGGCAAGCTGTGGGCCCTACGCCACGGCATCGGCCTGGCACGCGCGCGTGACCCCGAGTTCCTGCTGCTGACGGACGCGGACATCGCCCACGCACCGGACAGCCTGCGGGAGCTGGTGTCGGCGGCGCGCGGCGGCGGCTTCGACGCCGTGTCGCTGATGGCCAGGCTGCGGGTGGAGAGCGTCTGGGAGCGGTTCGTCGTACCGGCATTCGTGTACTTCTTCGCGCAGCTCTATCCCTTCCGCCGGATCGGCCGCAAGGGGACACGGACGGCGGCGGCCGCGGGCGGGTGCGTGCTGTTGCGCACGGAGGCGGCCGAGCGGGCCCGGATCCCGGACGCAATCCGGCACGCCGTGATCGACGACGTGGCACTCGCGCGGGCCGTCAAGGGCAGCGGGGGCCACATCTGGCTGGGGCTCGCCGAACGGGTGGACAGCGTACGGCCCTACCCGCGTCTGCACGACCTGTGGCGGATGGTCTCCCGCAGCGCGTACGCGCAGTTGCGCCACAGCCCGCCGCTCCTGCTCACCACGGTGGCCGGCCTCGCCCTGGTGTATCTGGTGCCGCCGGTCGCCCTGGCGGCGGGGCTCGCCACCGGGACGACCGCAGCGGCGGTGTACGGCGGCCTCGCGTGGCTGGTGATGGCGGGAACGTACGCCCCGATGCTGCGCTACTACGGGCAGCCGCTGTGGCTCGCTCCCCTGCTGCCGTTCACCGCGTTCCTGTACCTCCTCATGACGGTCGACTCGGCGGTGCAGCACTACCGGGGGCGCGGTGCCGCCTGGAAGGGCCGGACGTACGCGCGTCCGGAAGCCGCCGCGGACGAGGGCTGACCCGCGTGCGTCACTTGCGGCCCGGGGTCCAGTTCATGCCCCAGCCGTAGGCGTGGTCGACGGTCCGCTGCGGGCTCACCCCGCGCTCGGGAACCAGATAGCGGGCCTCGCGCTGGACGATCAGATCATTGCCGTTGTTGGTGATCAGTGCGAGCGCGCACACCGTCGAGGGCACGGTGCACTCGTCGAGTGAGAAGTCGACCGCCGCTCCGTTCGCCGGGGTCAGGGTGACCGCGGCGTGCAGGTCGGCGAAGGATCGTGCCCCCGCGTAGATGGTCACGAAGATGAGGATGCGCCGGAAGTCCTGCTTGTGGTCCAGGTTGACGGTGAGGTTCTCGCCGCTCGACACGGCCCCGGTGCGGTCGTCGCCGTCGAGGTGGATGTACGGCGGCTGGTGCAGCGCCCCGAAGGCGTTGCCGAGTGACTGGACAACGCCCTTGCTGCCGTCGGAGAGTTCGAAGAGCGCGCACAGGTCGAGATCGAGATCGTTGTGCTGGGCGATGGCACGGCCGAGTTTGCTGCCCCACCCCGAGAACTGCTTGTGCACCTGCCAGTTGAGGTTGACGCGCAGGGCCCCCGAGGTGCCGCCCTGCTTGGTGAGCGAGACGGAGGGGGCCTCCTTGGTGAGCGTCACCTTGGTCAGGCGTACAGGTGTCGCGGGAGGTGCGGCCGGGGGCGCGGTCACTGGCGGTGCGGCCGGCGGGGGCATGGTGGCCCGAGGAGCGGCGAGCGGAACGGTGGGGGCGGCGGCTTGTGGAGCGGGTGCCTTCTGGGGCTCGTCCACGCTGATACCGAAGTCCGTGGCCAGGCCTGCCAGCCCGCTGCTGTAGCCCTGCCCGACCGCACGGAACTTCCAGGCGCCCTGCCGCCGGTAGAACTCGCCGAGCACGAACGCCGTTTCGGCACCGGCGCCCGCGTTGTCGAAGCGGGCGACCACCGTGCCCCGGGACGCGTCCCGGACCTCGATGTACAGGTCGGGGACCTGCCCGAACGTTCCTCCGTCCGCGGAGGCGGCGAGGACCACGGTCTCGACCGCCGGTTCCACGCGCGAGAGGTCGACGAGCAGGGTGTCCGTCACCCGGCCCCCGGCGTCCCGCTTGCCCTCGTGCCGGACCGCCTCGGAGGTGTGCACGGGCTGGTTGTAGAAGACGAAGTCACCGTCGGAACGGACCTTTCCGGCCACCAGCAGCAGCGCGGAGGCGTCCGCGTCGGGCACACCCGGCCCGGAGCGCCAGCCCAGTTCGACGCGGAGCGCCGCCGTGGGCACCGGAGCATTGGATCCCTTGGACATTGACATGACTGCCCCCACTCTCTGATCGCCTCGCGGCCAAATCTATTCTCCCGGGCCTGTGAACTGCTGTTGAACTCCCCTGCCGAACGCGCGAAGAACGCGGGGCGACCCGTCGGTAACCCACCCGGAACTTGGCCTTTACCTGATCTCAGCATGACCAGGTGCCCCTTTTTGGCAAGTTCGCTCGCATTGGGGGGCCCGCGTCACTGCCGACACGGAAAACAACCCTCTTATCGGTCTCCCCAACCAGCTCATCGTGGGTTTAACTTATGTGCCATGACCTCCCCCCGCTCCACCTACGGCGGCGGCTACTACTCCGCCTTCCCGGACACCCCGATCTACGACTCGCTCGTTGCCGAGCGGGGGGCCCCGCAGATCGCTCCGATCCGGGTCCCCGCCGCGTACGACACAGGCAGCAGCAACCTGCCCGCGCTGCCGTCCGCGCTCCCCGCGCTGCCGGCCGGTCCGTCCCAGCAGTCCCCCTCCTACGGCTACCCGCAGGCGCAGCAGCCCTCGCCGCTGCAGCAGGCGCCCGCGGCGTACATCCCGCAGCAGGCACCGCCGCGTGGTTACCCCGGTGGCGGCCAGCCGATGCAGCAGCAGCGTCCGGCGCCGGCGGCCACCGGTTACGAGGCGATGCGCCCGGCGGCTCCCCGGCCCGCCCCGACCCCGTACCAGGAGCCGTACAACAACCAGCAGTACCGCGGGTACTGATCTCACCCCCGGAGTGTCCGTGCCTGCTGGCACGATGGCGGCATGGGGAATGCGGAGCTGTACTCGATTCACATCCATCCGGTCAAGGCGTTCCGGGGCCAGGCGCCCCGGCAAGCCGTGGTGGAGCCCTGGGGGCTGGCCGGAGACCGACGCTGGGTTCTGGCTGACGCCGGGGGAAAGGCCGTCACACAACGCCAGCAGCCGCGCCTGGCACAGGCCGCCGCCGAGCTGCTGCCCGGCGGCGGAATTCGTCTGTCCGCGCCCGGTCGCGCGCCCCTGACGGTCCCGGTCCCCGAGGTGACGGGCACGACGACGGTGGACATCTTCGGCACCAAGGTGGCGGCGGTGCTCGCGGGCGACGACGCGCATGCCTGGTGCGGCGGTTATCTGGGCGAGGACGTGCGGCTCCTGCACATGGACGACCCGGCCACGCGCCGCGCGGTCGACCCGGAGTTCGCGCTGCCCGGCGAAACCGTGAGTTTCGCCGACGGATATCCGCTGCTGCTCACCACGCTCGCGTCGCTCGACGCCCTCAACTCCCTGATCGCGCAAGGGGATCATGCCGAGGAGGGCCCCCTGCCCATGAACCGTTTCCGGCCCAACGTGGTGGTGTCGGGGACCGCCGCCTGGGCCGAGGACGGCTGGTCCCGGATCGCCGTCGGCGAGGTCTCCTTCCGGGTCGCCAAGGTGTGCGGGCGCTGTGTGGTGACCACCACCGACCAGGAGACCGGCGGACGCGGACGGGAACCGTTGCGCGCCCTCGGGCGCCATCGCCGCTTCGGCAATCAACTGGTCTTCGGCCAGAACCTGGTGCCCGAGACCCGCGGGACGATCAGTGCCGGCGATCCGGTCAGGATCCTCGAATAGGCAGGCAGGGTCTTTGGACAGAGTCTTCGGGCGTTGTCCTCCGATTGGCTGCGGGGGCGGGAACACCGGCACGGGGCCTGGCCGTTGGGTTGCGAGAAGTTCATGAGACCGCCGGCGGGAGCCGATGAGGGGTGATTTCGCTCTCTCTTTGACCCGCATCGTGCGTGAACTTCTCCGACCGGGGTTATCACGGAAGCGGGAAAGGGGTGCGGCTGTGCGGGCTATCGGCGGACTCTGGCGCTGGCGGCACAATCCGCTGCGCCGCGCGACCGACCTGGCGGAGGCCTGGGTGGCGCTCGCGGCCCTGTTGCTGGTCCTCCTGGCGGCGCCCCTCATCGGTGTCCTGGTCGGCGGCGTCGCCCAGGGCGCACTGCAACAGGCCGTACGGGAGCAGCGCGAAGCCCGCCATCTCGTGACGGCCACCGTGGTCAGGAAGCTGGCCGGCTCCCCGCTGGGGCCCGACCCCGAGACGGCCTCCGCGCGGGACGTGAGAAGCCGCGTGGAGGCCGACTGGACGGGGCCGGACGGGACGGAGCAGCACGGCAAGGTCATGGCGAGCCTCAAGTCCCCGCATCCCGGCGACCACTTCACGCTGTGGACTGACGCACAGGGGCGAACAGCCGCCCGGCCACTGGACACCGCCACCGCGACGACGCACGCGGTCCTCGCCGGATTCGGGGCGGCCGCCCTGTGCGCCGGGTTCGTCGAGGGCGGTCGGCGCCTGGCAGTCCGGCTCATGGTCCGTCGCCGGTACGCCCGCTGGGACCAGGCATGGGACCGGGCCGGACCCGACTGGGGCCGCACCGGGACCGGTAGTTGACCGCCTTGCGGCTCTGGTCAACCCACCGTGCCCGCGCACGCTACGGTGGACCGGCCGACATCGTTCGGCACCTTCCGCGACATCCCGCGTTCCACGAGGTGGGGGCACAGCAGCGCCATGGCACAGGGCACGGTCCAGGTGACGCACACCGGCACATCGAGGTGGCGGCGCCGCACGGGTGAGTACGCGTCGCTCGCCGCCGCCCTGGAGGCCGCGGCGGACGGCGACGTCCTCACCGTCGCCCCCGGCACCTACCGGGAGAACCTCGTCGTGGAGCGGGCGGTGACGCTGCGCGGCCCGGAGGGCTCCCCCGGCTCGGTGCGCATCGCGCCCGTGGACGGCGTGCCGCTCACCGTGCGCGCCTCCGCGGTGGTCCAGGACCTGTATGTGGAGGGCCAGGACCCGACGGCGGCCGCCGTGCTCGTCGAGGAGGGCACACCGGAGCTGCTGGACATGCGGATCGTCACGCGGTCCGCCGCCGGCATCGAGGTGCGCGGCGGCGCGCGGCCGACGGTGCGGCGCTGCACGGTCGACAATCCGGCGGGCGCGGGCATCGCCGTACTGGACGGCGCGGGCGGGGTGTTCGAGGAGTGCGAGGTCGTCGCGGCCGGCCAGGCGGGGGTGACCGTGCGCGACGGCGGCCATCCGCGTCTGGAGCGCTGCCGGGTGCACCACGCCTCGGGCGTCGGTCTGTCGGTCTCGGGCGAGAACTCCGCGCTGGAGGGCGTCGGTTGTGAGGTGTACGAGGTCAAGGGCAGCGGCGTCCAGGTGACCGGCCGGGCGACCGCCCACCTCACCGACTGCCAGGTGCACCGTACGTCCGCGGACGGGGTGACGCTCGACACCGATGCGGTGCTGACGCTCGCCGACTGCCGCATCCACGACATCCCGGAGAACGCGGTCGATCTGCGGTCCCGCTCCGTCCTCACGCTGACCCGCACGACGGTGCGTCAGTTCGGGCGCAACGGGCTGTCGGTGTGGGACCCGGGCACGCGGGTGGACGCCAACCAGTGCGAGATCTTCGACAGCACCGGTGACTACCCGGCGGTGTGGATCAGCGACGGCGCCACGGCGGTGCTCGAGTCCTGCCGGGTGCACGACGTGCCGGACGCGCTGTTCGTGCTCGACCGGGGCTCTCGCGCGGACGTCGTCGACAGCGACTTCTCCCAGGTGCGCAACACGGCCGTGTCGGTCAGCGACGGGGCGACGGCGCAACTCGACGACTGCAGGATCCGGGACGCGGCGACGGGCGCCTGGTTCCGTGACCACGGCAGCGGGGGCACACTCAACGGCTGCACGGTGGTCGGCACCCAGACAGGCGTGATCGTCACGAAGGGCGCCGATCCCACCATCGAGCGCTGCACGGTCGACTCCCCTGCCGAGGCGGGCTTCTACGTGTCGGCGGGCGGCCGGGGCAGCTTCCTGCACTGCCGGGTGACGGGCAGCGAGGGCTACGGCTTCCATGTGATAGACGGCTGCCGTTCGACGCTGACGAAGTGCCGTACGGAGCGGTGCGCGCGCGGTGGTTACGAGTTCGCCGACGGCGCCTCCGGCGCGGCCACCGGCGGTGGGCCGGTCGTCGAGGACTGCACCAGCGACGAGAGCGCGGCGCTGCGCACACCCCTGCTGCCGGAGACGGCCGTACAGACAACGGCTCAGTCACCGGGGCTGCTCGGCGCTGTCCCCGGCCAGCGAACCATCGAGCAGGAACCGGCGGCCGCCGCCGAGTTGGAGAAGTCCGCGCGGTCCTCGATGGACGTGCTGGGTGAACTCGACACGCTGGTGGGCCTGGAGAGCGTCAAGCGCGAGGTGCGGGCCCTCACCGACATGATCGAGGTCGGCCGGCGCCGCCAGCAGGCGGGCCTCAAGGCCGCGTCCGCCCGCCGCCATCTGGTCTTCACGGGCTCCCCCGGAACGGGCAAGACGACGGTCGCCCGGCTCTACGGCGAGATCCTGGCCGCGCTCGGCGTCCTGGAGAAGGGCCATCTCGTCGAGGTGTCCCGGGTGGACCTGGTCGGTGAGCACATCGGTTCGACGGCGATCCGCACCCAGGAGGCCTTCGACCGGGCGCGCGGCGGTGTCCTGTTCATCGACGAGGCGTACGCGCTGTCCCCGGAGGACTCCGGCCGGGACTTCGGCAAGGAGGCCATCGACACGCTGGTGAAGCTGATGGAGGACCACCGCGAGGCCGTGGTGGTGATCGTCGCGGGCTACACGGCCGAGATGGAACGCTTCCTTTCGGTCAATCCCGGTGTCGCGTCCCGTTTCTCGCGGACCATCACCTTCGGCGACTACGGCCCCGAGGAACTGCTGCGGATCGTGGAGCAGCAGGCGGAGGAGCACGAGTACCGGCTGGGCCCGGGCGCCTCCGAAGCCCTGCTGAAGTACTTCGAGGCGATCCCCAAGGGGGCGACGTTCGGCAACGGCCGCACGGCGCGGCAGACGTTCGAGGCGATGGTCGAGCGGCACGCCGGCCGGGTCGCCCAGCACGCCGAGCCGAGCACGGACGACCTGACCCTGCTCTACTCGGAGGACCTGCCGGAGCTGCCCTGAGCCTCCGCCCCGGGCCGCGGCCCGGGCACCGCCTCGCGGGGCCGCAACCGCGCCAGCAGCTCCTCACGTTCCTCGGCGAAGCAGGGATCGGCCTGGTAGTCGGAGTGGCCGAGGATCGGCGAGGGCAGCGGATACTCCCTGTCGCGGCCGTAGGCGAGCGGGTCCTTGAGCGGTGCGCGGTCCACCTCGGGGCCGCAGTCACCGGGCAGGTGCACGGGCCCGCCGATGGGGTCGGTGAGCCGGTACAGGTTGCGCCAGCAGGCCACGTCATGGTGCAGCGAGGTGAGCGCGGCGGGGCCGAAGTGGGCCGGGAACCAGCGCCCGTACAGGCGCTCCAGAGGTGAGCCGTACGTCAGCAGGGCGACGCGCTTGCGCACCGACGGCTTCAGCTGCCAGGCGGCCGCCGCCGCGAGGACGCTGCCCTGGGAGTGCCCGGAGATGACCAGGCGGCCTCCGGTGGCCTCCGTCCAGGTGGCCATCCGCCAGGTCAGGTCGGGCACGGCACGCTCGGCGTAGCAGGGTGGTGCGAAGGGATGGGAGGCACGCGGCCAGAAGGTGCCGACGTCCCACAGGATGCCGATGGTGCGCCGCGCGGCCGGGTCCTTGTAGGCGCGCCGCCCCCAGGTGACGAACAGCAGGAAGCCGACTCCGATCAGCCAGGAGCCGAGGGCCTGGGCGGTGTCGGCGGCGCCCTGGAGGAGCGCGTACGCGCCGTGCGAGGCCTCTCCCGGCGTTTCGTCCGTCAGCCGGGCTCCGGCCAGGGCGGCGGCGCCCAGGAGCAGCGTCACCGCGGAGGTGACGCCGAGGATGCGGGGCGCCCGGTCGGTGAGGGCGGCCATCGCACGCATGCGCGCGATGCGTCGGGTGCGCGCGGCGTCCATGGGCTCCCCGGAGCCGTCGTCATAGTCGTGCTCCACGGCGTCCAGCTCGGTGCGGCGCAGTTGCAGGGTGCGCCGGGCCAGCCAGCCGATCAGGCCCAGGACGACCAGGAGGACTGCCGGGATCACGGATGCCTGCCAGGTCAGCAGGACGGGCGGGCCTTCGATGGTGCCGCCGGTGCCGTCCAGCCAGTCGGCGACGCGCTGGGACACGCCGCCGGACATCACGCCGCCCAGCGCGCAGGCGAGCGTCGCGACGGCGGGGCCGCCGAGGCCGCGCATGGCCGCCCGCGGGTCGGGGTGGGCGCGGTACAGCAGGTGGGCGACGACGGCCAGGACGACGACGATGAGGCCCTGGAGCAGCGCGAGGGTGCCGAAGGTCGTGTCGCCCGGCAGTCGCCCCGTCGACCGCCACCCGGGGCGCGACCAGCCGGCGTACACGGCCGTCAGGAGCAGCAGGACGAGTGCGCCGGCGGGGAGGAGACGGACGAGCCGGGCGTCGAGTTCCTTGTCGAGGCGTCTTTCGCTGCGCCCCCGGCGGCACACCACCCACACCACGGCGACGGTTCCGGCGATCAGAGCCACGTTCAGGAGCCCGGCCAGGGCCGCCAGTGCCGCCGGACCGCCTGCCTCGCGGTCGTGGCGGGCGGCGGCGGAGCCGACGGCGGCGGTGACAGTCAACAGGCCGGCCGCGGTGTGGGCGGCACGCAGCCGGGCGACCAGCCGTCGGCCGTACCAGAACCCGGGCCGCCCCAGGGCCGTACGGATGTTCTCGTCGGCGGGCTCGGGGGCGTGGGCCATCGGCTGCTGGGACTCGTACGCGCTCCAGGTGCGGCGGGACAGGACCCACAGCAGGCCGGTGAGCGCGGCGGGCACCACGGCGGCCAGGGCGAGGCGGCGGCCGGGTTCGCTCCACCAGCCGCCGCCGGACTCTGTCGGGGAGAGGAAGCCGAGCCAGGAGTGCGCCTCCGCACACGCGCGCGTGCCGGCGCACTGCCAGGCCGTGAGGTCGAGAGCCACCTCACAGGCGGCGGCGACGAGGAGGACGGTGAGGGTCAGGCCGACGAGGCGTACCAGGAGGCCGTAGAAGCGGACCGTGCGCTGATGGTTGCGGGCGGTGGGGCGCATCCAGTGGGCGAGGTTGACCACCATGAACGGCAGCAGTAGCAGCCACAGGGCGCGCGTGCCGTTGCCGGAGGTGAGGTTGCACCAGACGTATGCCTCGCGTATCGGCGCGCCGCCCGGGCTGGAGGGCCGCTTCTCCGCCTCCTCGTCGTCCACCCGCCGGAAGACGGCGGCCGTGTCGTCACCGGTGATCCGGACGGTCCGCGGATCGTTGAGCATCCTGCCGGGTGTGGCGCCGCCCACGCCGTGGACCAGTAGTTCCAGGGCGATGCCGGTGGTCGCCCCGGCCCCGGTCCGCTCACCCCCTTCGGACGGCTCTGCCGTGCCGTTCGCCCCGGCATTCGAGGCCCGTTCCTCCGCATGCTCCACTGTTCGCACTTCCCCCGTTGCTTCGTACTTCCCCCGTGCCGCGCCGGCAGCCTCCGCCTGTCCGGAGCAATGCCGTGCGGGACTGGAGGATCTCCGCCGAGCGGGCTCCGTACACCTCTCCGCACGGAATCTCCCCGATCCGTGTGACAAGCGAGGAGCCGGTGTTGCCAGAGTGACATGTTCGCGTCGTGACGGGCAGTGGCGCGACGAGTACCGGCCCATGCGAGTATGGGACGTCCGCCGGGCCGGTAGCAGGAGGAATGTCCTTGTCGGAGCGGGTTCGCAGCAGGTTCGCAGCGGGTGTGCGGGACGTGTCGGAAGTGGTGGGGGCGAGTGGACCGACAGGCCCGAGAGAACCCCGGAAGGACGTGGAGCGGTCGTGAGTGACAACCAGAACCTCCTCGCGGAGCAGCGCCGCGCCCTGATCCTCGACGAGGTACGGCGGCGCGGCGGCGTTCGCGTCAACGAACTGACCCGCAAGCTCGGCGTGTCGGACATGACGGTCCGCCGTGACCTCGACGCGCTGGCCCGCCAGGGCGTCCTGGAGAAGGTGCACGGCGGCGCGGTGCCGGTGGTCGAGGCGAGCACCCACGAGCCGGGGTTCGAGGCCAAGTCCGGTCTGGAACTGACGGCCAAGGAGGACATCGCACAGGCGGCGGCGGAGCTGGTCGCGCCGGGCTCGGCGATCGCGCTGTCTGGCGGTACGACGACGTACGCGCTGGCGCACCAGTTGCTGGACGTGCCGGACCTGACAGTGGTGACGAACTCGGTGCGGGTGGCCGACGTCTTCCACGCCGCGCAGCGTGTGTCGGGGCAGCGGCAGGGGGCGGCGACTGTGGTGCTGACCGGTGGGGTGCGGACGCCGTCGGACTCGCTGGTCGGACCGGTTGCCGACCAGGCCATCGCCTCGCTCCACTTCGACGTGCTGTTTCTCGGGGTGCACGGGATATCGGTCGAGGCGGGGCTGTCGACGCCGAATCTCGCGGAGGCGGAGACCAATCGGCGGCTGGTGCAGTCCGCCCGGCGGGTCGTGGTGGTTGCCGACCACACCAAGTGGGGGACGGTGGGGCTCAGTTCGTTCGCGGCGTTGGAGCAGGTGGATACGTTGGTGACGGACTCGGGACTGGTGTCCGAGGCTCGGGACGAGGTTTCGGAGCATTTGCGGCGGCTGGTTGTCGCGGGTGAGGCTGCCTAGCGGGTGCGTTTGCCGGTGCGGCGCCGGCGTGGCTGGTGCGCCCACAGGGCGGAGCCGCAGATGTCACAGCCCCGCGCCCCCGGGTCAGTGGGGCCAGACACCTGTTTCCAGTAGAACCTCGATCGCCGACCCGTAGGGCGCGATGTTCAGGCCCTGTCCGTTCAGCCACTCGTCCGAGTAGTACTTGTCCAGGTAGCGGTCACCGTGATCGCAGAGCAGTGTCACCACGCTGCCCTGCTGCCCATCTGCCACCATCTCCGCGATGATCTTGAGTGCGCTCCACAGGCCCGTGCCCGTGGAGCCTCCCGCCTTTCGGCCGATTCTCTGTTCCAGGGCTCGCACCGCGGCGACGCTGGCCGCGTCCGGGACCTTCATCATGCGGTCCACCGCGCCGGGGACGAAGCTGGGTTCCATGCGGGGGCGGCCGATGCCCTCGATGCGGGAGCCGCAGTCGCAGGTGACGTCCGGATCGCCGGTGGTCCAGCCCTCGAAGAAACAGGAGTTCTCCGGGTCGGCGACGCAGATGCGGGTGTCACGCTGCGTGTAGTGGACGTAGCGGGCCAGCGTCGCCGAGGTGCCGCCGGTGCCGGCAGTGGCGACGATCCACGCGGGCTCCGGGAAACGTTCCAGCTCCAGTTGCCGGAAGATGGATTCGGCGATGTTGTTGTTTCCGCGCCAGTCCGTGGCACGTTCCGCGTAGGTGAACTGGTCCATGTAGTGGCCGCCGGTCTCCGCCGCAAGGGCCGCCGAGGCCTCGTACATCTTCCGGGAGTCGTCCACGAAGTGGCACCGGCCGCCATGGAACTCGATGAGGCGGCACTTCTCGGCACTTGTCGTGCGGGGCATCACCGCGATGAAGGGCACGCCGATCAGCTTCGCGAAGTACGCCTCGGAGACGGCGGTGGAGCCACTGGACGCCTCGATAACCGGGCGGCCGGGACGGATCCAGCCATTGCAGAGTCCGTAGAGGAAGAGTGAGCGGGCGAGTCGGTGCTTGAGGCTGCCGGTGGGGTGAGTCGACTCGTCCTTCAGATACAGGTCGATACCCCAGCTCTCGGGCAGCGGGAAGCGCAACAGGTGTGTGTCGGCAGAGCGGTTGGCGTCGGCCTGGACCTTGCGGACGGCCTCTTTGAGCCAGGTTCGGTAGTCGGTGTCGCTTCGGTCGACATCGAGCGTCTGGAGGGTTTCGGCGGTCCCGATGGGGTCGGGGATGCTCACGTCAGGCTCCTTGTGATGCGCGCGCCGACGGCTCCTCGGGCAGCCGGACGCACCGATCATAGACACCTTCAACACCTGTCTCACCTGCATAAACACACCTTTGGGAGCCCCAAAGGCCGACCTGGGGTGCGGGGGCAGGAGCAGGGTGGGCGGGGGGGGCGGAAGATGCCGGGGCGCATCCCGGTGAGTGCTTCGCCGGTTGCCGGAGAGCGTCGTACGCACTGGTGCTCGACGCCGGGGGCAGGCAGACTGCACCGCACGGGGGCGCACACTGGATCACGTTCCACGCGGGATCACCACGCATCTCGGCGGAAGCCGACAAGGGGGCGGAGCATCATGGCGGAGCCGGAGTTCACGGCCACGGGCGTGCGGATCGGGAAGAGGCTGCGCTCCCTCACCCGGGCCGGGCAGGTCCGGATCAACGACGGCAGGCTGGAGTTGCTCACCAGTTACGGCAGTGAGATCGACAGCGCTCCCGTACAGGCGGTGCGCGCGTCGAAGCCCTGGTTCGCGGCCGACGACCGGGCGCTCGCGGACCTCAACGGCAACCGTTACCTGCTGACTCTGGGGGATCACGACCCCGCACCGGGCGAGTCCGGGCCGCCCGCGGCGCGCCGGTTCATCGAGGCAGTACGCAGGGCGGCGGGACGCGGGCTCTGAACAGGGCGGGGACCGCGGGGCCGTAACCCGCGCGGACACGGAAGGTGTCGCGGACCGTGCCGCGAGTTGCGGGTTTCCCCCCCCTGGGCCACGCTGGTCACACATCACTCTGGGTTTACCGGCGATAACGCTGCGAACCAGCCCGCCGGCCACGACAGCAGGCGGCCACAACACGCAGGCAATCTGCTGGATCCGCTCTCGTGTCTTCTTCCGGACCTCAATTCGGGGAGTCGCAAGCCGTGATCAGTCACCCAAGCAGGCACTGCACGGTGGAGCTCCAAGCCCTGCCGTCGCGGATCGGCCAGGTCCGCAGAATCGTCTCTGCACAATTGCGCTACTGGCATCTGGATCCCTTGATAGACCGGGCCTCGCTCGGTGTGACCGAACTGCTGACCAACGTCCACCGGCACGCCCAGCCCGACAAGACGTGCACGGTGGAGATCGAGGTTCTGCTCGACCGGCTCACGGTCTCGGTGCACGACCACGACCCGCGCATTCCCGAGCTGCGGGACGCGGATCCCACCGCCACCTGCGGACGGGGGCTCGCGATGGTCGCCGCGGTCAGTGAGAGCTGGGGAGTCCGGCCGAACGGCGAGTCCGGCAAGGTCGTGTGGTTCACACTGCCGACGGTCACGCCGGTGGTGCTGGCCCCGGAGACCCGGCCCGCGACCACTACGCCGACGCGACAGCCGTTCGAGGAACCGTTGTGCGACGACAAGGGGTACAAGCCGGGCGTTCACCGGCGCAGACCGGAACACGCTCCCGCCCGGTCGGCCGTTGTCGGCTGACCGGGCGGTGACCAGCGGCGTTCCTCCGCCTTTCTTCCTGTCCGTACGTCACTCGGTCGCCATGGCGCGCAGCACGTCCAGACGTGCGGGCCCGGCGGGCCGGGCGCAGGCCGGCGAGCGCGCAGGCCGCGACGCCCACCAGGGCCGCGATCAGGAGCTGCGTGGGCGACAGCGCGAAGGCGCTGTCGCTCTCGCCGTCCGAGGCCTTCACCAGTACCCACCCCAGGAAGCCGCCGACGGAACCCCTCGCGGGTCCGCACCTCGGGGTCGCCGTTGGGACCGAGGAAACGCCCCGGTTACGCCAGCGCCCCGAGGGGATCGTCCAGCACCGGCTGCCACGCCAACTCGGCTGCTCCGACCAGGCTGTTGTGGTCGAGCGTGCAGGCGAGGATGGGGACGCCGCCGCTGCGGCCCCACAGGCAGCGGTCGGCGACCACTGCGCGCAGACGGTCCGCGTCGGCGTCGAGGAGGGTGCGGTGCAGGCCGCCGAGGATGATGCGGTCCGGGTTGAGGATGTTCACGAGGCCTGCCAGGCCCAGGCCCAGGCGATCGATCAGCGTCTCGGTGGCCATGCGGACAGCCGGGTCCGTGTACTGGTCGCGGATCAGGTCGTTGGCCTGCTGCAGCAGGGACACCACGGGGCCGGGGTCGCGGCCAGCTGCCGTGAGGAAGGCGAGCGGGTCGGCCTCGACGTCCAGGCAGCCCCGGCTGCCGCAGTGGCAGGGACGGCCCTCGGGGTTGACGGTGAGGTGGCCGACTTCCAGCGCGAGACCCGAACTGCCAGTGTGCAGGCGCCCGTCAAGGACCAGCGCCCCGCCGACCCCCCGGTGCCCGGTGGCCACGCACAGCAGGTCACGGGCGCCGCGTCCGGCGCCGTGCCGGTGTTCGGCGAGCGCGGCGAGGTTGACGTCGTTGCCCGCGAAGGCCGGTCCGGCGATGCCGGCGGCCCGTACGCGCTCGGCGAAGATCTCCCGTACCGGCGCACCGGCCGGCCAGGCGAGGTGCAGCGGGTTAAGGGCCAGGCCCTCGGGTTCGGCGACGGCGGACGGCACGGCGAGACCGGCGCCCACGCATCGGCGCCCGGTGTCGCGCAGCAGCTCGGTGCCCGCGTCGACGACGGAGCCGAGCACCTTCGCCGGGTCGGCGTCGACGGTTTCGCAGCCCGGCGCGGTGGCGGCGATCCGTCCTCCGAGCCCGACCAGCGCGGCCCGGAAACCGTCGGCGTGCACCTGCGCGGCCAGCACGACCGGCCCGTCCTCGGCGACGTCGAGCCGGTGCGAGGGGCGCCCCTGCGATCCGGCCGCGGCTCCGGGCCGGGCGTCCACGCTGATCAGGCCGAGCGCCTCCAGCTCGGCGGCCACGGCACCGGCCGTTGCCCGGGTGACCCCCAGCTCGGCGGTGAGCACGGCCCGGGTGGGCGCCCGGCCGGTGTGCACGAGCTCCAAGGCGGGCCCGAGCGCGCCACGCCCCCGGTCCAACCGCGTCCTTGAGGTGGTCCCCTCAGCCTTGCCGCTCATGAGGGCGAGTCTCCCATGATCCGTACGAGTCGTGACCGCATCGCCGGCCTAGAGACCGCTGACCCGAAGCGTGACGTTCAACCGGCCGGTCAGCCCCAACTCGGGCGGTGCCGTGCCCTCGTACACCCGTGGCACCCCGTGGTGGGCGAGCCGGGAGGCGCCGCCGAACACGAACAGGTCACCGCTGCGCAGTTCGACGTCCGTGTAGGGCCGGGCCCGCGTCGCCGTGTTCCCGAAACGGAAGAGGCACGTGTCACCGAGGCTGAGCGACACCACGGGCGCGTCCGACTTCTCGTCGCTGTCGCGGTGCATGCCCATGCGGGCGCCGGTGTCGTAGAAGTTGATCAGCGCGATGTCGTAACCGAGGTCACCGTCGTACCCCGCCGTTGTGACCGCCTCCCTCCCCAGCGCTCCCAGCCACTCGGGGAACGGCTTCACGGGCGCGCCGTCGCCGTCGACGACGGTGTCGGCGTAGGCGTACGGGTACCAGTGCCGGCCGAGACAGACCTGCCGGGCGGTCATCGTGCCGCCGCCGGGCGTCCGGACCGTGCGCAGGCCGGCGGGCGGGCGCGCCCAGTCGCGGCACGCGTCCAGCAGCAGTCGCTGACGCCCGCCGTCCAGCCAGTCCGGCACGTGCACCGCGCCCGGCGCGATCTCCGTACGTGCTCTGGGGAACAGCTCGGCGTCCATGGTTCCCATCCTGCCCGACCGGGCGTGAGCTGCGGCTCGGTAGGGTGGGGCCACGATGACCGACCCTATGGCGACTCCCTGGTCCGAGCTGACGCTGACCCGCTTCCCCGCCGACCCGCGTGAGCGGCTGCGTGCCTGGGACGCCTCCGACGAGTACCTCCTCAGGCACCTCGCGGAGACCGGGACCGAGCTGTCCGGCACGGTCGTGGTCGTCGGCGATCGCTGGGGCGCGCTCACCACGGCGCTCGCGGCGCACCGGCCGACGCAGATCACCGACTCGTTCCTGGCCCAGGAGGCCACCCGGGCGAACCTGCGGCGAGCCGGCGTGGACGCGGATTCCGTACGGCTGCTCACCACCCAGGATCCGCCGCCCGCGCGCGTCGACGCGCTGCTCGTCCGGGTGCCGAAGAGCCTGGCACTGCTTGAGGACCAGCTGCTGCGACTGGCGCCCGCGCTGCACGAGGGCACGGTCGTCGTCGCCACCGGCATGGTGAAGGAGATCCACACCTCGACGCTGAAGCTGTTCGAGCGGATCATCGGCCCGACCCGGACCTCCCTCGCGGAGAAGAAGGCCCGGCTCATCCACTCCACCGTCGATCCGTCCGTGGACCGGGGCGCCAGTCCATGGCCGTACCGCTACGAGCTGCCCGAGGACATCGGTCCGGCTTCGGGGCGCCCGGTCGTCAACCAGGCGGGCGTCTTCTGCGCCGAGCGCCTCGACATCGGCACCCGGTTCTTCCTCCGGCATCTGCCGGAGCCGTCGGGCGCCGCCCGGGTCGTGGACCTGGGCTGCGGGAACGGTGTGGTCGGCACTGCGGTGGCGCTGGCCGCACCGGAGACCGAACTGCTGTTCGTCGACGAGTCGTTCCAGGCGGTGGCCTCGGCGAAGGCGACGCATCAGGCCAACGGGCTGCTCGGCGGGCGTGCCGAATTCCGGGTCGGCGACGGGCTGGCCGGGGTCGCCGACGGGAGCGTCGACCTCGTGCTCAACAATCCGCCGTTCCACACCCACCAGGCGACGACGGACGCCACGGCCTGGCGGATGTTCACCGGAGCGCGGCGGGCGCTGCGCCCGGGCGGGGAGCTTTGGGTGATCGGCAACCGCCACCTCGGCTATCACCTCAAGCTGCGGAAGCTGTTCGGCAACAGTCAACTTGTCGCGAGCGACGCCAAGTTCGTGGTGCTGAAGGCCGTGAAGCAGTGAGCAGTGAGCAGTGACGACGTTATGACGACGTGGTGTATTTCTACCACTTCATGGGGCAGTAGTGGCTGTCTCTCCCCGCAGCGCGCGTGGTGACGCGCCGAGTTCACGTCGGCATGCCTTGTTGAATGCCTGCAGGTCGGGGATGCCGACGGAGGCGGCCACGGCAGGGATGGAGAGGGTCGAGGCGCGCAGCAGGTGATGGGCGCGGTCGAGTCTGCGACGGCGGACGTATCCGACCACCGTATCGCCGGTCGCGGCCTTGAACAGCCTGGTCAGGTGGTTGTGCGAGACGCCCGCCGCCTGGGCGACGGCCGGCACGGCGAGCGGGGCGGCCAGCCGGCCCTCGATGTACGCGATGGCCGCGCTGACCGCCGGGTGCGGGCCGGGGCCGGGGCGTTCGGTGTCCGGAGTCAGGTGGGCGATGCGCCACAGCGCGGTCCAGATCTCGGCTCTTGTGCGCTCGGGGGTGCGCGGCACGGCGGCGACCGCGGCGAGCAACAGGCCGGTGAGAGTGGGGAGTTCTGGGCCCGCGTCCTGGACGACGGGCACCGTGCGCGACGGGCCGACGGGCAAGATGCGCAGATGCGCGTAGAGGTGCTCGGCGCGGCCCTGGTAGCGGAAGCGGACCGTGACTCCGGGCGGTACGAGGCTGACGCGGCCGGGGCGGACGGCGTGCGGTGTGCCGTCGACGATGAGCTCGGCCTCGTACTGGTAGAGATGCAGCTGCCACAGTTCCGGCAGGCGGAAGACGTCGGTGCGGCTCGCGACGCCGTGCACGCCGACGCCGGCGTTCGCCACGTGGGGCGGCTCGCCGAGGTGCAGCTCCGTTTCGCGCATGGTGAAAAACTACCAGTGCTGGTCTCTGTCAGCTCAGCACGCCGATGATCCGTGTCACCGCCCGCGCCATCGCCTCTCTGCCCTCGCTCAGATACCTGCGCGGGTCGACCGCCTCGGGGTGGGCGGCGAGGAACTCCCGGATGGCGCCGGTCATCGCGATGTTGAGGGCAGTACCGACGTTGACCTTGGTGATGCCGCCCTCGACGGCGGCGACGAGTTCGTCGTCCGGTACACCGGACGAGCCGTGCAGGACGAGGGGGACGTCCACGGTGGCGGAGAGCCGTTTCAGGAGGTCGTGGTCGAGGGCTGCCGTACGGGTGGTCATGGCGTGCGAGCTGCCGACGGCCACGGCCAGGGCGTCCACTCCCGAGTCGGCGACGAAGGCACGGGCCTCGGCCGGGTCGGTACGGGCACCGGGTGCGTGCGCGTCCAGCGGGGCCCGTCCGTCCTTGCCGCCCACCTGCCCCAACTCGGCCTCGATCCAGAGACCTCGGGCGTGTGCCCAGTCAGCGGCGGCCCGGGTCGCGGCGAGGTTCTCGGCGTACGGCAGCCGGGCCGCGTCGTACATCACGGAGCTGAATCCGGCACCGGCCGCCTGACGCAACAGGTCGTCGCTCTGTATGTGGTCGAGGTGCAACGCGACGGGCACGGTGGCGCGTTCGGCGGCCGAGGCGGCGGCGCGGGCCAGCGGAAGGACCTGTTCGTGGTGGAACCTGACCGCGTTTTCGCTGACTTGGAGGACGACGGGCGAACCGGCCTCCTCGGCACCGGCGACGACCGCCTCGGCATGCTCCAGGGTGATGATGTTGAACGCGACGACGGCCGAGCGCGCGGCGACGGCACGGGTGATGAGCTCGCCGGTGGTCACGAGGGGCACGACCTCTCCCTTCCCGTCAACGTGCATGCGGTGGCTGGAGGCTGACGAGACATCAGAGGCTGAGGATCACCGAGCGGGTGAGGTGGCGCGGACGGTCCGGATCCAGACCCCGTTTGGCCGCGACGGCGACCGCGAGGCGCTGTGCGCGCACAAGCTCGGCGAGCGGATCGAGCGCCCCGGGCACCCACAACGCCCCCGTGGCCCGGACCTGTTCGGCCAGTCCTTCCGGTGCCTCGCCGAACATCCAGGCCGCCGTACCCCGGGTGGTGACACTGATGGGACCGTGCCGGTACTCCATCGCCGGGTACGCCTCGGTCCAGGACAGGGACGCCTCGCGCATCTTCAGCCCGGCCTCGTTGGCGAGCCCCACCGTCCAGCCCCGGCCGAGGAAGGTGAACTGCGTGCACTCGACGAGCCCCTCGGGCAGCCGGCCCGCCAGCGCCGTACGGCAGTCGTCGACCACAGCCTCCCTGTGCAGTCCGAGGTGGGCGCGGAGAAGGGTGAGGGCGGTGGTGGCGAATCGCGTCTGCACGACGGACCGTTCGTCCGCATAGTCGAGCACGACGACGTCATCGGCGGCTTCCGTCACGGGAGTTCGGGGGTCGGCGGTTATCGCGGACGTCCGCGTCCGCGTGCCCGTGGGCGGGCCGTTGCGCAGTCGCCCGAGCAGTTCGAGCACCTCGGTGGTGGTGCCCGACCGGGTGAGGGCGACGACCCGGTCGTACGGCCGTCCGTAGGGGAACTCGGAGGCGGCGAAAGCGTCCGTCTCGCCCTGCCCCGCGCCTTCCCGCAGGGCCGCGACGGCCTGCGCCATGAAGTACGAGGTGCCGCAGCCCACCATCGCGACCCGCTCCCCCGCCGCCGGCAGCGCGCGGGCGTGCTCGGCCGCCTCCGTGGCGGCGCTGGTCCAGCACTCGGGCTGGCTGTTCAGCTCGTCCTCGACATGGGTCATTCCGCACCCCTCCCCCAGAGAGCAAAACAATGCTTGTTTATGCAAGATATAGCCACTTTTCAAGCAGCATCAAGCATTCGGGTGGCGGGGCTCTGTGAACATTCGGTGCGCTAGGGTCGCGGAAGATCGAGGAACGGAGAGTCCCCATGTCCCGGGACGCCCGCTGGAAGTCCCTGGTGGAACTGCTGGTCGAGCGGGGCCGGCTTGAGGTCGAGGAGGCGGCTGCCGAGCTGGAGGTGTCGGCCGCGACGATCCGCCGCGACTTCGACCGGCTCGCCGAGCAGCAGATGCTCGTGCGCACCAGGGGCGGCGCCGTGGTGCACGGTGTGTCGTACGAACTGCCGCTGCGCTACAAGACCGCCCGCCGCGCCTCCGAGAAGCAGCGCATCGCGAAGGCGGTCGCGGATCTGGTCGCCCCCGGTGAGGCGGTGGGTCTGACGGGCGGTACGACCACGACGGAGGTGGCGCGCGCGTTGGCCGTACGCGGCGATCTGACCGCCGGTTCGCCCGCGCTGACGATCGTCACGAACGCCCTGAACATCGCCAACGAGCTGGCCGTACGGCCCCAGTTCAAGATCGTGGTGACGGGCGGGGTCGCGCGCCCGCAGTCGTACGAGCTCATCGGGCCGCTCGCCGACGGTGTGCTGAGCCAGATCACGGTCGACCTGGCCGTGCTGGGCGTGGTCGCCCTCGATGTCACGCACGGGGCCGCGGCGAACGACGAGGCGGAGGCCGCGATCAACCGGCTGCTGTGCGAGCGCGCCGCGCGGGTCGTGGTCGCCGCCGACTCCAGCAAACTGGGACGGCGGGCGTTCGCCCGGATCTGTGCGGTGGGAGCGGTCGACACGCTGGTCACCGACACAGCAGCGGACGCGGAGACGGTGGAACGGTTCCAGGAGGCCGGACTCAGAGTGATCACGGTCTGAGCGGTGGGCCGGTACCCGGCACCGGCCTCCTCAACTCCCTTGGTTCACAGAGCCCTTCTGCCATTGTCGAGCTGCTCGACGCGCGCCACGTTCTCCCGGTCCCCGGCGTCCCCGCTCGCCTCGGCGGCGAACCATGCGTCGAGGATCTCCTTGAGCAGCGGTTCCGACGTCAGACGCAGGCTGAGCGCGAGCACATTGGCGTCGTTCCAGCGGCGCGCGCCGTCCGCCGTGTAGGCGTCGGTGCACAGGGCCGCGCGGACCCCGGGCACCTTGTTCGCGGCGATCGACGCACCCGTACCGGTCCAGCAGCACACGACGGCCTGGTCTGCGTTCCCGGCCGCGACCTCGCGCGCCGCCGCCTCCGAGCAGGCGGCCCACTGCGGATCGTCGCCGGGGCTCAGCGCCCCGTACGTCACCACATCGTGTCCGCGGTCGCGCAGTTGCCCGAGGAGGGCGCGGGCCACGGGTTCGTCCATGTCCGAGGAAACGGAGATCCGCATGCCCCGAGACTACCCAGCCGTGGAACGGACGGCCGCCGCGAGTCGCGGGATCGGGGCCTTGGCCTGACCACGGTTGACGGCGTGCAGCTGACCGGGGCCCCAACCGTCCTGCACGTCGAACCCGTTGCCGAAGACCATGCCCCCCCACTCCTCGGGAAGCATGACGATGCGCGAAGTGAGACTCTGCGCCACAGGGATGCGGCGGTCGCCCCGCCAGGGCCTCGCGTCTTATCCGCCGGGCGCGCAGATGTCCTGCGGCGGCCGGAAGGAGCGGTCGTCGGCGGAGTTCTCGTCCGCCTGGACACGTACGGATTCCAGCTGACGGAGCAGCGAGTCGAGGCGCTCCGTCGTGTGGTCACGGAAGAACTCCAGCACCGCCCGGTAGAAGACGTCGCGCACCTCGGGCGGCATCACGTCGGACGCGTCGAAGCACAGGGTGCGGGCCCGTGACGTGAGCAGGGAGTCGATCTCCTGCTCGACCGGGTCCGCGGACGCCGTCAGGGGCAGTCCGGCCGGGTCCGGGAACAGCGGCCGCACCGCCGGGCCCGCCTCCGTCCGCCAGAGTTCCCGTCCAGCCGGGCCCGACAGCCTCTCCACCAGTTCCTGGGCCGCCGGATCGTCGCTGAAGACGGCGGCCATGTCGCCCGCGACCTCGTACACGTCCCGGTATTCGGGCTCCCCGTCCAGGAAGCGGGCGGACGGTTCCACTCGGACGTCGTCGCCCGCGTAGACGTACCGGATGAAGGCGCTCTGGTGCTCGTGGGTGCAGTCGAAGCCCGGCGAGTCGAGCAGACCGCGCGGCTCTTCACCGGGCTGTGGCGTGCCTTCGTACGACGTGGTCAGGGACTGCTGGACCGACGTCCGGGAGCGGTCTCCGAGCAGTCGCGCCCAGGTTCTCCAGGCCCGCTGGACCGCCGGGTCCCGCCAGCTCAGCCTGCCCGTGGCCCACTCGGTGTAGCGGGCGGGACCCGCCTGGTGGAGCAGGATGTCCTCGATCCAGTCCGTGCCGGGCCAGCCCGAGGTCTGCTGCGAGGCGAGCCCCACGCACCACTCCGGGTCGGTGGAGGAGGTGCCCTCCTTGCTCCACACGAGGCTTTTCAGATCGACCTTCAACGGCACCCAGTACGTCCGTCGTCTGCTGTCCACGATCAGGGTCGGCGCCCACGGCGGATAGGCGCGCTCGGCGGTCGCCTCGACGAGCGGCCTGAGTTTGTCGCGGCGGGCGTACTCGGTGAGTTCGCCGATGCTGTTGAGGATCGCCACGTCCGGCGGGGCCTCCGCCTCCAGCTGTGAGACGAGGGTCTCGCGCAGCGAGCGGGTTCCCTCGTACGTGTAGGTCCGTCCCGTGCCGTCGTCCAGTTTCCGCAGGGCCGCCTCGAAGGCCCGGCCCTCCGCGCCGGTCCAGGGGCCGAGGACGACCAGCGGGTCGGGGGCGTCCCGCGTACAGCCGGGGACCAGGGTGAGCAGGCAGACCGCGAGCAGGGTGCGAAAGGCGCGGCTCATGAGACGGCTCCCTGGCGGGTCACGACGAGGTATTCGCGGCGGTACCCGTGCAGGGCGGCGCCGGCGAGGGCCGCGCAGGCCAGGCCCGTGGGGAAGACGAACGGTGCCGCTCCGTCCAGGAAGGCGAGCCGTCCGTCGGCCAGACCGTCGTCGATGCGGGACTCCAGCACTTCGATGGCCCCCGGATCGGGGCCGTCGAACGGGCGTTCCTCCACGATCGACTCCGTCTTCGGCGAGGTCCGCTCGGCGAGCGCGTCCGCCACCGGGAGAGCCCTGTGCTGGGCGTGCTGCGCGAGCAGCGCGTCGGCCGTCAGGAGCGGCAGGGCGAGCAGCGGCAGGGAGGCAACGGTGAGGGGGATGCTGAGCCGGAGGCGGAAGCGGCGGCGCAGGAAGGACACGGTCCGCCAGAGACCGGCGGCGAGCAGCACGAGGGCGAGCCAGGAGACGACCGCGGCGGCGATCACGCCCGTGCCCCAGGCGGCCCGGTCCGCGAGCCGCTCGCGCAGTTGCTCCTCAAGGCCCGACACCCGGTCCACGATCGCGGTCGCGTCGGAGTCCGTGCCGGGCGGACACTCCGGGTAGCGGTCCGCGCGCTCCGCGACGGCCGGGGCCGAACAGAGCATGCTGCGCGCGTACGTCAGTTCCGCGTCCCGCAGGACCGGATCGGCCGCGTGGCCCTGTGCCCGGCCGATCCAGGCCGTGTAGTCCACGACCAGTGCGGACGCCACGCGCAGGTCCTGCTCCTCGGCGAGGGTGAGCGCCCCGCCACGGGTGACCTGGTTCAGTCGCTGCGTCGCTCGCGCGATCCGCGTGCGGTACCGCTCGCTGAGTCCGCCGAGCTCCGCCGCCCGCCCCTCGTCGAGGCTCTGCTCGGCCTCGCCCTGTGCGATGAGCAGCGAGGCCCTGGCGTCCGCGAGGTCGACGAGCGCGGGCGCCACCCGGTCTCGTACGTACGCGGAGTCACCGCGCACGCCCGCATACGCCCAGCCGAACGCTCCGAAGGCCACCACGGCGAGCAGTGGCACCGCGACGAGCCGGTCCCGCAGATACGCGCGGTTGCGGCGGCCGGCGGTGGACGGCCAGGCGTAGCGCCGCACGCGGCGGGCGAGTTCGGCGGTTACGGCGGCAGCGGCCCGTCCGAGGCGGACGGCGGCCTGTGCGAGGGCGCGGAGGCGGCCGTACGGAGCCAGTCGGCGAGTATCTTCCCGAGCCATGGACTGTCCCTGCGGTGTCGGAAGGCGAGCGGACGGACCTCGTACGCGCGGTCCAGGAGAACCTCGGCGACGGCCGCGTCCTCCGGTGCGGCGGAGCGGGCTGCCTGGTGGGCGAGGGCGAGATGGAGCCGGGAGAGATCCTTGCGCAGGCCGGGCTCGTCGGAGGGGAGGCCCAGCCGCGGGTCGGCGTCCCCGGCCAGCGCGGCGAGTTCGGTCCTGTCGAGGGCGCCTCGCGTGAGCGCGCCGTGCACGGCCTCCCATCCTTCGAGGGTCAGCCGGGCCCGGGCGTCCTCGTCGGTCAGCCCGTGCGCGTGGAAGAGCAGGCCCAGCCGTCTCAGCATCTCGCGCAGCCGTTCCGGGAGTTCTCCGCTCCGCTCGGCGTTCCGCACGTGCTCGACGCCGATGCGAACGGCCGCCGTGCGGGCGGCAGTCCGATGCCGTGAATGCTGCGGTACCGCGTCCAGTTCTCGCACGGCCTCCTCCCACGACCGCTCACCGCCCAGCGCGAGGCGGGCCCGCGCGGCGCCGAAGGCCGCGCTGCCCAACGACGGGTTGCGCAGCCGCACCGCCTCGTAGAACGTCAGTGCCTCGTGCCATCGCCCGAGGCACTCGGCGCAGTACCCGAGGGCCAGCTTCGGCGCGTACTCGCCGGGGATCGCCGCATACACCCGGTCGAAGTGACCGCCTGCGACCGCCACTTGGTCTTGCGCGAGCGCGAGCAGTCCCCGGTGCCAGTCCAGTCGCCAGTCGTACGGAGCGCGTTCGGGGCCGACCGACTCCTCGGCGGCCCGCAGCTCCCGTTCAGCGGACTTCGGCCTGGCGCCCGCCGCCCCGAGGCGCAGGCGGCAGCGCAGCAGATGGACTTCGGTGGAGTCGCTCCAGTCCCCGGTGTGCTGCAGCAGGGCCTCCGGGGCCGCATCGGCCAGTCTGCTCAGCTCGGCGTGGTGGTCGTCGTGGCGGTCGGGCCGCGGGACGGGCAGCCGGTACGCGACCTCGGCGGGTGAGGGCGGCGCGTACGGAGAGGGGGCGCCGGGTGCGGCCCAGTGTGCGAGGGGCGGCGCGGATCCGAGTGCGCCGTCGAGCGCGTAGGCCGACTGCAGGAAGAGCGGCGAGGGTTCGAAGGTCTCGATGCCGGTTCGCAGGGATCTCAACTCGCGGAAGACACCGCGTAGTTGTTCCGACATCTCGCGCGCGTCGGCGAACCTCTCGTGCCGCTCGCTCCGGGTGGCACGCTGCAGCACCCGGGCGAGCGAGACGAGCCCGAGCCCGCGGGGAACGGGAGTGGTCGTCCCCTCGGTCGCGGTCGCCGCTGTGGCTGGGCCGTCCGGAGCGCCGAGGTCGCCGAGCCTGGCCAGGTCCTTGGGCGAAGTGCCGAGGCCGCTCAGCCGCCGTAGCGTCTCCCCCAGGCTGTACAGGTCGTCCTGGCCGGTGGACTCGCCGTTCGGGCCCACGGTCGGGGCCCGGAATCCCCCCGTCGTCAGACCCGGGAGCCCCGTGGCCCGAACGCTCCCGACGTCGATGATCTTCGTCGCGGTGCCGTCGTGCATGACGTTGTCCGGTTTCAGATCGCCGTAGACCTTGCCGGGCGGGTCAGCGTGCAGATGCCCGAGCGCGGACAGGATCCGTAAGCCGTACGCGAGCACGAACTCGTAGAACCGTGCGCCGCCGAACTCGTGCGGGTTCAGTCGCGCTCGCGCCCGTACCTCCTCCAGGGTCAGTCCGTCCACGTACTGGAGCACGAGGAAGTCGCCGACCTCGGGGTGATGCCCGTAGTTGTAGACGCGGATGATGTCGTCGTGGCTGAGGTCCACCAGCGCCCGGCGTTCCCGGACCAGGGCGCCCGCCGCGACCGCCGCCTGCTCGGGGTGAAGGATCTTGATGGCGACCTCACGGTCGTCGACCTTCGTGTCGAGTGCGAGGTAGACATCGCCCATCCCGCCGTAACCGAGCGGCCGGATCAGCAGGTACTGCCCTGCCAGTAACTGCCCGGGCGGCAGCGGCAGTTCCTGCGGGTCGATCCCGCGGGACGCCGTCCGCTCCAGCAGGGTGATCGTGGGCAGCACGGTCGGATCGGGGTTCTCCTCGGGGAGCTCGACACGCGCGGCCCGCAGGAACGCGGGCTGCCCGGCGACGACGAGCGGCCCGAACGACCACTCGGAGTCCGGCACTTCACCGGACATGCCTTTGCCCACATCCCCCGCCATGCTGCCCCAGAGTAGGCCCGACGCCGCGAAATGACTCCTCTCGTTCCGTGCGGACCGTGCGGAACTCCCGCGGCGGCGCTCAGCCCCCGATCTCCGGACCGCAGCACCCCTCGCGCCGCATATGGCGGCTGACCTCCAGCCAGTCCCCGGGCGGGGCCTGCTCCAGCAGGTCGTGGCGCCGTGCGGAGGGGGACGCGAAGGCGTCGACCAGGTACGCCTGCTCGAAGGGGACACCGCCGCGCGGCACGGTCCGCAGTACGTTCTGGATCCGGGCGACCAGCCGGTCACCGTAGGGGGTGAGGGTCGCGGAGCCGCCCGTGGCGGCGGTGAAGGTGATGCTGGTCCTGTCGGGCGCGGCGGCCACGACCGGTGTACCGACGGTGGCGAGGGCCGTGGTCGTGGCGGTCGCCTGGAGGAATCTGCGGCGGGAGAGCGGGCCGGACGGGGTGTCGTCGTCCCTGGTGCTTGAGGTGCCTTCGGTGGCCAAGAGAGCTCCCACAGAGGGGAGTTGGCGTGTCGGACAGGTAAGACAGGAGCGACCAGGGGGAAACCGTACGGGGCGGAGCCCGTTTCCGGACCCCGCCCCGATGCTTCTCGGCCGATCTTCACCTATTTCCCGGAAGCCGCGTGCCCGGTGTCAGCAGCAGCGACTCTGCGGGTGGGTCTCCCGGTGCAGGGTGCGCAGCACCTCGTACTCCCGCCGGGTCGGTACGGGGGCGTGCGGGTGGTGGCCCAGGTGACGCGCGCAGTAGCGGTCGTACTCGGCTTCTCCGGTCAGTTCGCGCAGGTACCAGCGCAGGTACCGGAACACGGCCCGGGCCCGGTGCCGGACGTTCACGAGCGGGCCCCGACCAGGGGCTCGGCGGCGGCGTCCTCCCGCAGGTCGATGCGGGATTCGACGTACGGCGCCTCGGTCGTCGGGAGCGGGACCGGTGAGCGTACGGCGCGTACGCACACCACGGCCGCGTTGGCGATGACCACCGTGACCAGCAGCAGGAACAGAGCGATCAGGACGCCGTCGACCGTGGAGTTGGTGACCACGGTGTGCATGTCGTCGAGGGTCTTGGCGGGCGCGATGACCTGACCGGTGTCGATGCCGTCGGCGTACTTGGCGCGCTGGGCGAAGAAGCCGACCCGGGGGTCGTCGGAGAAGATCTTCTGCCAGCCGGCGGTGAAGGTGATGGCGACGACCCAGGCGAGCGGAACGCCGGTGACCCAGGCCCAGCGCAGTCGGCCGGATTTGATCAGTACCGTCGTGCAGACGGTGAGGGCGATGGCGGCCAGCAGCTGGTTGGCGATGCCGAAGAGCGGGAAGAGCTGGTTGATTCCGCCGAGCGGGTCGGTGGCGCCGGAGTGGAGGAAGTAGCCCCAGGCGGCCACGACGAGTCCGCTGCACAGCCAGATGCCGGGCTTCCAGTTGACCCGGCCGATGGGCTTCCAGACGTTGCCGAGCATGTCCTGGAGCATGAAACGTCCGACGCGGGTGCCCGCGTCGACCGTCGTCAGGATGAACAGCGCCTCGAACATGATGGCGAAGTGGTACCAGAAGGCCTTCAGGGCGGCCCCGCCGATAACGCTGGAGAAGATCTCCGACATGCCGACAGCGAGGGTCGGCGCACCTCCGGTGCGGGCGATCAGTGTCTGCTCCTCCACGGCTTTCGCCGCCTGCGTCAGCTGGTCGGGGGTGATGGTGAAGCCGAGGCCCGCCACCGCCTGGGAGGCGGATTCGGCGGTGGTGCCGAGCAGTCCGGCGGGGGCGTTCATGGCGTAGTACAGGCCGGGTTCGAGGGTGGCCGCGGCGATCAGCGCCATGATCGCGACGAACGACTCCATCAGCATGGCGCCGTAGCCGATCATCCGGACCTGGGATTCCTTCTGGATCAGCTTCGGAGTCGTCCCGGAGGCGACCAGTGCGTGGAAGCCCGAGAGGGCGCCGCAGGCGATGGTGATGAAGAGGAACGGGAAGAGCGAACCGGCGAAGACCGGGCCGGTGCCGGAGGAGGCGAAGTCGCTCACCGCGTCCGCCCGCATGACGGGCGCGGCCACGACGACCCCGACCGCGAGCAGCGCGATGGTGCCGATCTTCATGAAGGTGGAGAGGTAGTCGCGGGGCGCGAGCAGCATCCACACCGGGAGGACGGAGGCGACGAAGCCGTATCCGACCAGGCAGAGGACCAGGGTCGTCGGGCTGAGGGTGAAGGTGTCGGCGAGCGAGGAGTTCTGGATCCAGCTGCCGCCGACGATCGCGAGCAGCAGCAGCGCGACCCCGATGAGGCTGGTCTCGACGACCCGGCCGGGTCGCACGACATGCATCCAGAACCCCATGAACAGGGCGATGGGGATGGTCATGGCGACGGAGAAGGTACCCCACGGCGAGTGGGCGAGTGCGTTGACCACGACGAGGGCCAGCACGCCGAGCAGGATGATCATGATGGCGAACACGGCGATCAGAGCCGCCGCGCCGCCCGCCCTGCCGATCTCGTCCCGGGCCATCTGCCCGAGCGACTTGCCGTCCCGCCGCATGGACAGGAACAGCACCACCATGTCCTGCACCGCCCCGGCGAAGATCACTCCGGCGACGATCCACAGGGTGCCGGGCAGGTACCCCATCTGGGCCGCGAGTACCGGCCCCACCAGCGGTCCGGCGCCCGCGATCGCGGCGAAGTGGTGGCCGAGGAGCACCCGGCGGTCGGTCGGCTGGAAGTCGACGCCGTCGTCGAGGCGTTCGGCGGGAGTGGCCCGGCTGTCGTCCGGCTTCAGTACGCGCCGGACGACGAAGCGGGAGTAGAAGCGGTAGGCGATGGCGTACGAGCCGAGGGCGGCCATCACCATCCAGACCGCGGAGATCTCCTCGCCCCGGGCCAGCGCGAGGACTCCCCACCCGACCGCGCCGACCAGGGCGACGGCGGCCCACAGCAGGATGGAGCGCGGTGTCATCCCGGAGGGACCGGGGGGCGTGGGCGGCGGGCCTTCCGGCGCCGGGAGAGCGGATTCGGGCATGGCTGATGCGGACATGGCGGCTCCTCACCTTGACGGTGGTGGGTGATGGCTGAGCGCGACGGGTGCGCGCAGCGCAGCGGGGGTGACGTCGTTGACCCGCCGACCCGGTCAGGGGTCGCGGCCTTCCTTCCTGGTCAGCGCATATGCGGCGAGCAGGCAGAGCCCGCTCCCCGGTACCCAGGCGAGCTGGTACCAGTAGAAGAACGGCGTCCCGGCGAGCCGGGGGCTCGCGCCGGCGTACCAGGGGACCCACAGCAGCCCTGCCGCGGGTGCGAGGAGCAGCACGGCGACGGCGACGCGCCGTAGCCGCTGGTGTCCGGTCCCTGCCATGATCTGCGCTCCCTTCCCGCTCGTTGTGGGTCTGTGCAAGAGTTGCCCACCCGCCGGAAACGGTTGACATCGGATTTCCGTCAGATTTCCCGCCTCCCTGTCCTCCGACCCGGGCATCCGCGCAACTCTCCGGCGAGGGCTCCAGGCACACCAAGGACGGTGACCCATGGCGGACAGCGCCATGACCGCGACGTTCCTCGCCGTGATCGGCGGGGCGTCGCTGCTCGCCGTGACCGCGCGCCGCCTGCACCCGAGCGACCGGCTGCCCTCGCTGGAGGGCTGGGCGCTGGCCGACCGGAGTCTCGGCCCGGTGTGGACCTGGCTGCTGCTCGGCGGCACGATCTTCACCGCGTACACCTTCACCGCCGTGCCCGGACTGGCGTACGGCAACGGTGCGCCCGCGTTCTTCGCGGTGCCGTACACGGTGATCGTCTGCCCGCTCGCCTTCGTCCTGCTGACCCGGCTGTGGACGGTGGCCCGGCGGCACGGCTACGTCACCGCCGCCGACTTCGTGCGCGGCCGGTACGGTTCGGCGCCGCTGGCCCTGGTGGTCGCGCTGACCGGCATCCTCGCGACGATGCCGTATCTGGCGCTTCAACTCCTGGGCATACGTGCCGTGTTGACCGCCGGAGGCCTCTATCCGCGGGGCGCTGTGGGGGACCTGGTCATGGTCGCCCTGTTCGCGGGGCTCGCGGTGGCGACCTACCGGCACGGGCTGCGCGCCCCGGCCGTCATCTCGGCGCTCAAGGCGGTGGCCGTGTTCGTCTCGCTGGGTGCCGTCTGCTGGCTGGTCCTCGACCGGTTCGGCGGGCCCGGCGCGGTCTTCGACGGGGCGGCACGCCGGCTCGGCCGTGCGGACGCCGCCCACTCGGCCCTGGTCCTGTCCCCCGGACAGCAGCCGGCGTACGCCACGCTCGCCCTGGGTTCGGCACTGGCGCTGCTCATGTACCCGCATGTGCTGACCGCAGGTTTCGCGGCCGACAGCGCGCGCACCGTCCGCAAGGTCACCGTGGCACTGCCCGCGTGGACGGGGCTGCTCGCGCTCTTCGGTTTCCTCGGCATCGCGGCCCTCGCGGCGGGGGTGCAGGCACCGGAGGGCGGCGCCGAGGCGGCCGTGCCGATGCTGGTCGACCGGTTGATGCCTGGGCCGCTGGCTGGCCTGGTGTTCGGCGCGATCACCGTGGGGGCGCTGGTCCCGGCCGCTGTGATGTCGATCGCGGCCGCCACCAGTTTCGTACGCAATGTGTACGTCGAGTACGTCCATCCGACGGCCACGCCCAAGCGGCAGGTGCGCATCGCCAAGGCGGTGTCGCTGACCGCGAAGGTGGGGGCGATCGCGTTCGTGTTCGGGCTGCGTGACCAGGACGCGATCAATCTCCAGCTCCTCGGCGGCGTCTGGATACTGCAGATATTTCCGGCCGTCGCCGTGGGGCTCTTCACCGGCCGGCTGCATCCGCGGGCGCTGCTCGCCGGGTGGGCCACCGGTATGGCGGCCGGCACGTTCATGGTGGTGCGCGAGGGCTTCTCGTCCATCGTGCCGTTCGGTCCCGCCGACCAGCCCGTACAGATCTACGCCGGTCTGGCCGCCCTTCTGCTCAACCTGGCCGTCGCCGTCCTCGGCACCGCGGCCCTCGAACGTCTCGGCGTCCCACGCGGAGCCGACGCGACCGACCTGCCGTCCCGCCTGACCGTCAGGCGGCGCCCCGAGACGGGAGCGAACAACCCGTGAGACGCAGACAGCACACACCCATGCCGGTGATGCCACCGGTGGCCGCGGCCCTGGCCGAACCGGCCGTGATCGCGCCGCCCGTTCCACGGCCCGCCTCCGCGAGCGAGGTTCTCGCCCCCGTGGTGGGCGATCCCGCCGAGGCCGAACGGGAGGCGGCCCTCGCCGGCCTCTTCGAGCTGCACTACGCCTCGATGCTGCGGCTGGCCGTCCTGCTCGGCGCGGACGACCCTGAGAACGTGGTGGCCGAGGCCTACTACCAGCTCTACCGCAAGTGGCGGCGGCTGCGCGAAACCGGGGCGGCGGAGGCGTATCTGCGCTCCACCGTCTGCAATCTGACCCGGATGCGCATACGTCACCTCCAGGTCGCGCGCAGGCATGTGGAGAACCCGCCCCCGCCGGACGACGCGGTCGCCTCCGCCGAGAGCACCGCTCTGCTCCACGACGACCAGCGTGTACTGATCGGCGCCCTCCAGCAGTTGCCCGCCCGGCAGCGCGAGGCGCTCGTCCTGCGGCACTGGCTCGGCCTCAAGGAGAGCGAGATCGCCGCCGCGATGGGGATCTCCCGCGGATCGGTCAAGACGCACACCGCACGCGGCATCGCCGCTCTGACCCAGGCGATGGAGACACGGCGATGAACGACACCAGTCCGGACCGGGCCGACAAGGACTTCACAGTGCAGGCCTGCACGGAGCAGGACACAGAACGAGGACTCGCTGAGCAGGGGCTCACTGAACAGGACCGCACGGAACGGGAGTTGCGCGCCGCTCTGGAGACTCTGGCCGGCGGAGTGAGCGCCGCCCCCGACGCCTACCGCACGGCGCGCGGCGACTGGTTGCGCCGGGAGAGACGCCGCCGACTCGTCCTGGCCGCGCTGATCGCCGTCGTCTTCACCCTCGCCACGCTGATCGGCCTGTGGGTCCTCAACAACGCCCCGTCCGATCCCGGCGTCATCTTCTCGGGCGCCCGGAGTGCGGTCGTGCCAGGGGTGGTCGCCGGAGGGTCGCCCTGAGCGCCGTCGCCGGGCCACCCGCGAACCAGGAGGACTTCCGCAGGGGTTTCACGGTGGCCTCGGAGCGCGTCTCCTCGACACTGCGGCCGGGTCGGCCGCGGCGGCCTTGAGGAGGCGGCGGAAGGTGGGGCACTCCAAGTGGCTCGGCGCCGGACAGGCGGCAGCGTGCCGCAGGGAGTCACGCAGGACGCCCAGTTCCCGAACGCACAACGCCGTGCAACAGCGGCGCCGTGGACCTGGTCGCCGCACTGCGCCGCCCGGTCATGCCCACCTTCCACGCCGCTTTCAGTCTCGGTGGGATGACCGGCGCCGGACTCGGCGGACTGGTGGCCGGGGCTCTGTCCCCCGCGCGCCATCTGCTCGGCCTCAGCGTGATCGGACTGCTCGTCACCCTCCTCGCGGGCCGCACCCTGCTGCGCCATCGGCCCCCGACTTCACCGCAGAGCTCAACACCGCGGGAGAGCGCACCACGCCACCTGGACCCCCGCACCCGTCGCCCAGTGATCGTCTTCGGCCTGATCGCCCTGTGCACGGCCTACGGCGAAGGAGCCCTGGCCGACTGGAGCGCACTGCACCTGGAGCAGGACCTGGACACCACACCGGGTCTCGCGGCCACCGGGTACTCCTGCTTCGCGCTCGGCATGACCATCGGCCGGCTGACCGGCACGACACTGCTCGAACGCCTGGGCCCACCCGCACCCTGGTGTACGGCGGCACGACCGCCGCCGTCGGCATGCTGCCCGGCGCGCTCGCACCCTCCCTGTGGGCGGCGCTTCTCGGGTTCGTCATCACCGGTCTCGGGCTCGCCAACCTCTTTCCGGTCGCCGTCGAACGCGCCGGCGCACTGGCCGGGCCCGACGGAGTCGCGATCGCGTCCACGCTCGGTTACGGCGGCATGCTCCTGGGCCCGCCCGCCATCAGGTTCATGGCCGAGTGGTTCTCCCTGCCCACCGCCCTCACCAGCGTGGCCGCGCTGGCGGCGGTTGCCGCCCTGATCGGCGTGACGACGCGCCACGCGACGACGAACCGACGGAACGTCACACCTGGTCCGGACACCTGATGGAGACACCCGACAGGACTCCTGGTCGGGATACCCGGGCCGCCGGATCAGTCGGCCACGCGGTACGTCGTCTCGTCGAAGTCCGCGTGCAGGCCTCCGCCGGTCAGGTCCCAGGCCCACAGGCCGACGAACGCGCCCGTGAATCCCAGGGACCGGATCCGGCCGTCCACGATCTCCTCGGCGTGCTCGTCCGACAGCACGGTGGCGTCGAGGGACGGGCCGAGAGGGCGCCGGCCGAGGCCGGTGTCGTAGCGGAAGCGGAGCCTGGCGCCGTCGAGGTCGAGGCCGATCCGGAGCCTGGTGGTGTCGCCGAGGCGCACCTCACCGGCCTCGTCGACGCTCACCGCGCCCCTGTCGCAGCTCGCCACGCGCAGCACCGTCTCGCCCCGGTCGTCGGCGGTGAGGTGCAGGAAGTACCAGGCGCGGGAGTTGTAGTAGGCAGTGATCCCGGCGAGCTGCTGGACGCCGCGGGGCCGGTACTCCACCGTCGCCTCGAACACGCAGCGCGGGGCGGTCACCCGGCGGGCGACCAGGCTCGCGCCGGTCAGGCTCTGCGGTGAGCGTCCGCCGCGCAGCCGCAGGTGGGAGGGGCGCTCGGTGAGCGAGAGCCAGTCGGGGGCGGCGGGGCGGCGCAGGGTGGACCAGTCGGGGCCGAGGGCCGGCCGGTCGAAACCGTCGTACTCCCCGGGGCGCGTGTCACCGGTGCCGGCGGGCCCCTCCTCGGGGTCGGTGAGCGGCAGCGCCGGGGCGGGGATCTCGACGGCAGGCAGGCCGGTCGGGGTGCGTGGCCAGCCGTCGGAGGTCCAGGTGACGGGGGTGAGCGCGGTCTCACGGCCCAGTACGCACGGGCCGTGGCGGCCGTGCGGCCGGGCGACGAGATACGCCATGTACCACTCACCGCCGGAGGTCTCCACGAGGCTGCCGTGTCCGGCCTTCTGGAGCGGCAGGTCCGGGTGGTTGCGGGCGGTGATCAGCGGGCCGGAGGGGTCGCGCTCATAGGGGCCGGCCAGGGCTGGCGAGCGCGCCACGGTGACCTGGTGGTCGTAGCCGGTTCCGCCGTCGGCGGTCAGCAGATAGTACCAGGCGCCTCGCCGGTAGATGTTGGGGCCCTCGATCCAGCCGGCCTGGGGCGGCAGCACGATCCTGACAGGATCACCGGTCGGGCGGCGCGCGGCACGGTCGTACGCTGTCGCCTCCAGACCGGCCGAACCGCCGTGCCCCGGGCGCCAGTCGTGAACCATGTTCACAAGCCAACTCCGGTCCCCGTCGTGAAACAGGGACGCGTCGAAGCCGCGCGCGTGCAGCGGTACCGGGTCGGACCACGGGCCGTCGATCGACGGGGCCGTCGTCAGGTAGTTGGGGCTGTCGGTGAAGCCGCCCGCGTACGTCGACACGTTGCTGTGGACGAGGTGGAACAGACCGTCCACGTGGCTCAGATTCGGTGCCCACACCCCACCGGAGTCAGGCCGCCCGGTGAGCTCCAGCAGTCGGGTGCTGTCCAGCGCCCCGCCCAGGGACCGCCAGCGCACGAGGTCCCTGGAGTGGTGCAGGCGTACGCCCGGATACCACTCGAACGTCGAGGTCGCCACGTAGAAGTCCGGTCCCACCCGCACGATGGACGGATCAGGGTGCGAACCTGCCAGGACAGGATTGCGGATGACCCGCGCGGTCGGCTGCCCCATGAACGCTCACTCCTCCTGGCCCACACCTGAGCGGCCCCGCCGGACGCCGGAGTGACGATCGGATGATCAAGGGGGACCGTAGTGTCGAACACGTTCGCAGGCAACGCCCTGTCCGCGAAGCGACCGTCCCGGTGTCCACCTCTTGCTGTCCGTAGCCGCACCGCCAGTGATCCCGGGCACGCGAAACCCGGTTGCCCGGCCGGATCACCGCTGCCAAAGTCGTGGCCATGTCTGTCTTATCCGCGTACGACGGGACCGAGCTGGCCTGTCGCGTACTCGGTGAGGGTCCGCCGCTGGTGTGTCTCCCCGGCGGGCCGATGCGGGACTCCGTCTGTCTCGGGGACCTCGGCGGTCTGTCCGCGCACCGGCGCCTGATCATGCTCGATCTCCGGGGCACCGGCCGGTCGGCGGTACCGGAGGATCCCGCGTCCTACCGCTGCGACCGTCTCGTCGACGACGCCCGCACTGGCCGAGCTCCCGGGGCTGTTCCCGCACGCCCAACCGGTCGTCCAGCCCGGCGCCGGACACTTCCCGTGGCTCGACGACGCGAACCGGTTCGTGGCAACCACCGAAGCGTTCCTGAGATAGGGAACCACCTCAATCCCACATGGAGACTGTCTTGATGGAGACCGCGCGTTTCGTGGAAATCCTGGACACGGAGGGCCAGTTGCTGGCCGCTGCCGCCGAGCGGGCGGGAACCGACGCCAAGGTGCCGACCTGTCCGGGCTGGCAGGTGGGCGACCTGGTGCGGCACGTGGGCGCGGTGCACCGCTGGGCCGCCTCGTACGTCGCCGAACGGCACATGTCGCCCCAGCGCCTCGGCGGCCTGCCCGACCTCGACGGCAGCGCGCTGCTCACCTGGTTCCGGGAGGGCCATCGCGCCCTCGTCGACACCCTCGCCTCGGCCCCGCCCGACGTCGAGTGCTGGAGTTTCATGCCCGCCCCCTCACCGCTCGCGTTCTGGGCCCGGCGGCAGGCTCATGAGACCGCCGTACATCGAGTGGACGCCCAGTCCGCCCTCGGCACCACGCCCACCCCGCTCGCACCGGACTTCGCCACGGACGGCATCGACGAACTCCTGCTCGGTTTCCACGCCCGCGCCAAGAGCCGGGCCCGCACGGACGAGCCCCGGGTCCTGCGGGTGCGGGCGACCGACAGGGACGACACGGTGTGGACCGTACGGCTGTCGTCGGAGCCGCCGGCGGCCCAGCGCACCATGGGCCAGGCCGACCAGGCGGCTCAGGAAGCCGACTGCGAGGTGACCGGCTCCGCCGCCGCTCTCTACCTGGCGCTGTGGAACCGGCAGCCGTTCCCCGGCGTGAGCGGCGATACCGCGCTCGCCGCCCTGTGGCAGGAGAAGTCCGCCGTCTGAAAGCCGGGGCCTTCCCTTTGTCGCGGTGGCCGCGCTGCCGACCGTCTTCGTCCGCGTCGAGCAGCGCTCCGCCGGCCCCTGGTCCGGCTCGGTGTGCTGCGCTCCGGCAACCAGATCCGCGCCCAGCCCGGTGCGCTGACACTCTTCGGCTCGTGCGTCGGTCCCGGTTCCTGGTCACCCCGTACATGCAGTCCCTGCTCCGCTGGGCGGCACTGCACACGGCGCTCGCCCTCCTGCCCGCGGGTGCGATCGTGGCGCTGTCCGCGACGAAGATCGGCCCGATCGTCGACCGGTTCGGCACCCAGCGGGTGACCGTGCCGGGCTTCGCGCTGATGATCACCGGATACGCACTGTTCCTGCGCGTCGGCCTCGACCCGAGCTGTGCCACCCTGATCCTGCCGTCGGTCCTCATCCTGCCGTCGATGCTGCTGATCGGCGGGGCCCTTCGTACTGTTCTTCCCCTCGCTCAACATCCGGGCCACGAACGGCGTCGGCGACCACGAACAGGGCATGGCCTCCGGGCTGTTGAACACCTCGGTCCAGGTGTGCGACGCGAACTTCCTGGCCGTCGTGACGGCGGTGGCCACCGGGGGCACCCCTGACAACCCCTCGCCACAGACCGTCCTCGACGCCTACCGGCCCGGGCTGACCGTGGTGACGGGCATCGCCCTCGCCGGTCTGCTCGTCTCGCTCCCCGGTCTGCGCACCTGGCGTCCGAGTCGGTCCGTCGTGGTCGCCAGGACCCTTCAGCGGCAGGAGGAGACGACGCCCGACCGCGTGGCGGCCCGCGACTGAGAGGTCCTCTTCGGTGTCCGGGCCCGGCCGGGGTCTGCTTGCCCGGCCGGGCACCCGCCTGTTTGACTCCGGGGATGGACAACTACGGGGGCAATACAGGGCAGGGCCGCGCGCGGGACTCCCAGGCCCGGCGGGACGCGGTCACTGTGGAGATCGGATACGCCCTGTGCAGCGCCGCGTTCCTGGCGGCCGTCACCTTCGGGGTGGTCGCCGGTCCGGCGTGGGTCTTCACACTGTCCGGTACCGCGCAGGCCACACTCGTCGCCTCGGGGGCGACACTGGGCGCGGTCCTGTTCTTCGTACGCGTGGTGAGCGTACTGGGCCGCTTCTCCCGTGAGAACGACGGCACCGGCGGGGATCAGCCGGGTCTGCCCGACCGCACCAACCCCGACTCGTAGGCCGGCACGACCAGTTGGGCCCGGTCGCGGGCACCCAGCTTCACCGTCGTGCGGCTCGCATGAGCCCTCGCGGTGAGCGTGCTGACGGCCAGGCACCGGGCGATGCCGCCAACTCCGGCCCCTACTCCTTCCCCGGGAACACCAGCCCCACCCCATGGGCGATCCGGCTCACGGAATAGCGGAAGAACGTCTCCCGGTCCTCCACCACGCGGTTGAACTGACCGAACAGTTCGAACCCGATCAGCCCGTACAGCTGGGCCCAGGCCGCGACGAGCGCCACCGCCACCTCCGCCGGGAGGTCGGGTGCGAGGTCGGCGGCCAACCGTTCGGCCTCCGGGCGCAGTTCGGCCGGGATCGGGGTGCGCGCCACGCCGACGCTCCGGTGCGCGTCACGCACGATGCCGGTCAGCAGCAGGCCGACGCGCGCGGCGGCCGGCACGGTCGTGTCGGGGGCCTTGTAGCCGGGCACCGGCGAGCCGTAGATCAGCGCGTACTCGTGGGGATGACCGAGCGCCCAGCCTCGCACCGCCTCGCACACCGTGACCCAGCGGCGCGGCGGGCCGGTGTCAGCGACGGCGGCATGGGCGGTTTCGGCGGCCTCGCCCAGGGAGTCGTAGGCGTCGATGATGAGAGCGGTCAGCAGGTCGTCACGGCTGGGGAAGTACCGGTACAGCGCGGAGGAGACCATGCCGAGCTCTCGGGCGACGGCCCGCAGCGAGAGCTTGGCGGCACCCTCCGCCGCGAGCTGTCTGCGCGCCTCGTCCTTGATCGCCGAGGTGACTTCGATCCGGGCGCGGGCGCGGGCTCCTTGTGCGGTGCTCATACGGGCGAGTGTTCCACATTTGGAGCAGTGCACACAAACGAGAGCGCCGACCCAAAAAGAGAGCACTGCTCTTGCCTTGGATCGCCGATCTCCGACATACTGCTCTCAAGCGAGAGCAGTGCTCTCGCAAGCAGCATCGTCACGATCACTCACACCCGGAGGACACCATGCCGTCGCCGTCAGCCCACTATGTGAAGCCCAAGGCGTTCGACAAGGCCATGAACGGATTCATCGGCTGGCTCGCACGTCACGGTGTGAGCCTCATGGGCACCGCCGAGCTCTCCGTGCTCGGCCGCAGCAGCGGCGAGTGGCGCCGGGTGCCCGTCAACCCCCTGCCGTACGAGGGCGGCCCGTACCTCGTCTCGGCGCGCGGCCACTCCGAGTGGGTGCGGAACATGCGCGCCGCCGGCGGCGGACGGCTCAAAGTCGGCCGCCGGGTGCAGGAGTTCACCGCGGTCGAGCTGCCCGACGCGGAAAAGCCGCTCGTACTGCGCACCTACCTCAAGAAATGGGGCTGGGAGGTGGGGCGCTTCTTCGGCGGCGTCGACGTGAACTCCACCGACGAGGAACTTTTGGCCGCCGCGCCCAGACACCCCGTGTTCCGGATCACCGTCAGACCGTGAACGCTCCCCGGCCCCTAAGGCCTGTCGAGAGCGGTCAGGGCACGCCCCGCCATGGGGTGGGTGCGTACCAGCTCGCCCAGGGAGGTGGAGCCACGAGTGATGTCCCGGAAGGCGTTCCATGCCGGGCGGAAGCCGGTCAGGGCAGCGTGGAAGAGTCCGGGACGTCGCTCGAACGCCTTCAGCATGCTCCGGCCGACGGCCATCTCGACGCCGAGCCCCGCCTTGATCGCGAACGCGTAGTTCAGGGCCTGGCGGCGCGTGTCCACAGCGTCGTGCGCCTCAGCGATCCGGACCGCCCACTCCCCCGCGAGCCGCCCCGAGCGCAACGCGAACGAGATGCCCTCGCGGGTCCACGGCTCCAGCAGGCCCGCCGCGTCCCCGCAGACCAGCACCCGGCCGCGGGAGAGCGGTGAGTCGTCGGCACGACAGCGCGTCAGATGGCCGGAGGAGATGCTTGGTTCGAAGCCGGCCAGCCCCAGCCGGGCGATGAAGTCCTCCAGGTACCGCTTGGTGGCCGCGCCCTCACCGCGTGCGGAGATCACACCCACCGTCAGCGTGTCCCCCTTGGGGAACACCCACCCGTAACTGCCGGGCATCGGGCCCCAGTCGATGAGCACCCGCCCCCGCCAGTCCTCGGCGACGGTCTCCGGCACCGGGATCTCCGCCTCCAGGCCGAGATCCACCTGGTCGAGTTTCACCCCGACGTGTGCTCCTATACGGCTGGCGCTGCCGTCGGCGCCCACGACAGCGCGGGCGAGCACCGTCTCGCCGCCCTGCAGGACGACGGCGACGGTCCGCCGGTCCGGCACCGCGGAGCCGTGCTGCTCGACTCGCGACACCGTGACGCCCGTACGCAGCTCGGCGCCCGCCTTCTGGGCGTGCTCGACGAGTTGCTGGTCGAACTCGGGCCGGTTGATGAGGCCGAACAGCATCTGCCTGGACCGGCGGGTGCGGGTGAAGCGGCCGTTGTTCGAGAACGTGACCGCGTGCACCCGGTCCCTGAAGGGCAGTTCGAAGCCGGGCGGCAGGGAGTCTCGCGAGGGGCCGATGATGCCTCCTCCGCACGTCTTGTAGCGGGGCAGTTCCGCTTTCTCCAGCAACAGCACACGGCGGCCCGCGACCGCCGCCGCATAGGCGGCCGAGGCCCCCGCGGGTCCCGCGCCCACCACAACGACGTCCCACACCTGCGCCACGTCGTCCGCCGAAGAGTTCTCGCTGCTCACGATGGTCTGCTGCTCCTGATCCATCCGCCTGCCGCACCTGTTCCCCCGCATCCTACGGCGGGCGTCGCCACAGTCCGCTGTGGGAGGATCACAGGACTTCTCCGGTACAACGTCGCACCCACAAGGAGCGTGCCCATGTCCTCGAATCCGGTCGCCGAGACCGTCGCCTCCCTCATGCCGAGGGCACGGGCGGAGCTCACCGAACTGGTGGCGTTCAAGTCGGTGGCCGACTTCGAGCAGTTCCCGAAGAGCGAGAGCGAGGCGGCCTCGAACTGGGTCGCCGACGCGCTGCGCGCCGACGGGTTCCAGGACGTGGCCCTGCTCGACACCCCGGACGGCACACAGTCGGTGTACGGCTTCCTGCCCGGCCCGGTGGGCGCGAAGACCGTCCTCCTGTACGCGCACTACGACGTGCAGCCGCCGCTCGACGAGGCCGGCTGGGTGACCCCGCCGTTCGAGCTGACCGAGCGGGACGGTCGCTGGTACGGGCGCGGAGCCGCCGACTGCAAGGGCGGCCTCATCATGCACCTGCTCGCGCTGCGCGCCCTCAGGGCGAACGGCGGCGTCCCGGTCAACGTCAAGGTGATCGCCGAGGGTTCGGAGGAAATGGGCACGGGCGGTCTGGAGCGGTACGCCGAGGAACACCCGGAGCTGCTCGCCGCCGACACGATCGTGATCGGCGACGCCGGCAACTTCCGGGTCGGTCTGCCGACGGTCACCTCGACGCTGCGCGGCATGACCATGCTGCGGGTCAGGATCGACACCCTTGAGGGCAACCTCCACTCGGGCCAGTTCGGCGGGGCCGCGCCCGACGCGCTGGGCGCGCTGATCCGCGTCCTCGACTCGCTGCGGGCCGAGGACGGCTCGACGACGGTCGACGGGCTTCCGGACGAGGCGTCGTGGGACGGACTCCGGTACGACGAGGAGCAGTTCCGTACGGACGCCAAGGTGCTCGACGGTGTGGAGCTGATCGGCTCCGGCCCGGTCGCCGACCGGATCTGGGCGCGCCCGGCGGTCACGGTCCTGGGCATCGACTGCCCGCCGGTGGTCGGCGCCACCCCGTCCGTGCAGGCGAGCGCCCGCGCGCTGGTCAGCCTGCGGGTGCCGCCGGGCGTGGACGCGGCGGCGGCGACCAAGCTTCTGGAGGCGCATCTCACGGCGCACACACCGTGGGGCGCGCGGGTGAGCACGGAGCAGATCGGCCAGGGCCAGCCCTTCCGCGCCGACACCGCCAGCCCGGCGTACACGGCGATGGCAGAGGCCATGTCGGTCGCGTACCCGGGCCAGGAGATGCAGTACGCGGGCCAGGGCGGCTCGATCCCCCTCTGCAACACGCTCGCGTCGCTCTACCCGCGGGCCGAGATCCTGCTGATCGGCCTGAGCGAGCCGGAGGCCCGGATCCACGCGGTGAACGAGAGCGTGTCCCCGGAGGAACTGGAGCGTCTGTCGGTGGCAGAGGCCCTGTTCCTCCGGAACTACGCCGCTTCCTGAGCCACCCGGAACAACCCTCCCCTACTCCTTCTCCCCCACCGCCACCCCCGCCTCCAGATACAGGGCGGCGCCCCGCTCGCGGGCCCGCAGCGCCCCGCGCAGGCGTTCGTAGCGGACGGGAGGGAGCAGACCGGCGGCCTCCTCCTCGGTGACGAAGCGCCAGCCGCGCAGTTCGGGGCCGGGCAGCAGCAGCCGCCCGGCCTCGGCGCCGGCGAGCCGCCCACCGTCGAAGAGGAGGCGCAGTCCGCCGTAGCCGGGCGGCACGGGCGGCTCCCAGTCGATGACGAGGAGCCGGGGCACGTCGGTGAGGTGGATGCCCGTCTCCTCGGCGACCTCACGGATGCCCGCGCGCGCGGGCGCCTCGCCCCGTTCGACGACCCCGCCGGGGAACTCCCAGCCGGCCTTGTAGGTCGGGTCGACGAGCAGCACCCGGTCCTGCTCGTCGAACAACAGGACCCCGGAGGCCACCGTCTCGCCGGTGGGTTCCGGGGTCTGCACGATGTCGCACACGGGCGCTGTCCCGGCGCTGACGGCCTCGGCGATCCGCACAGCCGTCTCGTACGGGGTGAGGGCACTGGTGTCGACCGGGTGGGCGTCGGCGGTGAGCCAGGAGGCGAGCGCCGTCCGGTACGGCTCCATCTGGTCGTACGCCCACTGCCGTACCCGTATCTCGCCGTCGGGGAGGTCCGGCGGGATCTCCCGGGTGGCTATTCGCTCGCGCAGGATCGTTTCGGCCGGGGCGAGAAGCACATGCCGGACAGTGATCCGGCGGGCCGCGAGCCCCCCGAAGATCTCATCGCGGTACTCCTGGCGGAGGAGCGTCATGGGCACCACCAGGGTGCCGCCGAGTTCGGCGAGCATGGCGGCCGCGGTGTCCACGACAAGCCGCCGCCAGATCGGCAGGTCCTGGAAGTCCCCGACCTCGGCGAGGCGTTTGGGCGGCAGCAGATGTGCGAGTGCCCCGCCGATGGCCTCGGGGTCGAAGAGCGTGCTGTTCGGGATCAGTTCGATCAGTTCCCGTGCGGTGGTGGTCTTTCCCGCACCGAACGCGCCGTTGACCCAGACGATCACGTTTCCCCCTCTTCTGTTGGACCCCTGAGGCTTGCCCGCTCCACCCTGCCACGGAAACCAGATCCCGTTGAGGCCGCCGACACAGTGGCGCCGGCGCCCCGTCACACGGGGCACCGGCGCCACTCTGACCACTTCCGGCTCGTCAGCCGGTGGAGCTGTCGCCTCCCAGCGCGTTCTCGTCCACGGCCAGGCTGTCGCTGGCGACGGTGTGGTCGAGCGAGCTGAGCGTGTCGTCCACGCTGAGATCACCGAGGGCGTCGGCCCCGAGACCGTGGGACGGGGTGATCGCCGCGACGACGAACCCGGTGGCGAGGGAGGCGATGGCGAGCATGCTGCGCTTCTTCATGCCCGGTTCAACTGCCGAACCGGGGTATGGGTCACGCCCGGATCGGCTCCGGCTGATTGAATCCGGCCGACGACCCTGGGGCACCCGCACGTCTGGCTGCCTGTCGCACCGCCGGATTCCCCGCCTCGGCCATGACCGCTCGTCCCCGCGGACGTCGACGACGGGGAAGAACGTCACGCACCCTCGCCTTCGAGATCCGGACGGACGGTACGGTGAACGATCGTTCCGGCCGCCCCCGTACCCGCTCCCGCCCCATTGGGCTCCCTCAGACGCCGGCCGCAGCCGCGTCGTCCGCCCTGCGAGCCAGCGCCGCCGCGGCGGCGCCCACCAGCCCCGCGTCCGTGCCCATCTGCGCCGGTACGACCTCCAGGCTCTGGACGAACGACAGCGTCGCGTAGGTCTTCAGGGCCGCACGCAGGGGCGTGAACAGGATGTCACCGGCCTTGCCCACTCCCCCGCCGATCACGGCGACGTCTATCTCCACGAGGGTCGCGGTGGCGGCGATTCCCGCCGCGAGCGCCTGGGCCGCGCGTTCGAAAGAGGCGACGGCGATCGGATCGCCGGCCTGTGCCGCCTCGGCCACGGCGGCGGCCGAGGTGTCGCCGCCGGGGCCCGGCTGCCAGCCGTTGGCCAGGGCGCGGCGCGCGATGTTGGGGCCGCTGGCGATGCGTTCCACGCAACCACGGGAGCCGCAGGCGCAGGGTTCGCCGTCGAGTTCGACGCTGATGTGCCCGATGTGGCCGGCGTTGCCGGTGGGTCCGGGATGCAGCCGCCCGTTGAGGACCAGGCCGCCGCCGACCCCGGTCGAGACGACCATGCACAGCGCGTTGTCGTGGCCGCGGGCGGCGCCCTGCCAGTGTTCGGCCGCCGTGATCGCCACGCCGTCCCCGATGAGTTCGACGGGGAGGGCCCCGGTCGCGGCCCTGACCCGCTCGACCAGCGGATAACCGCGCCAGCCGGGTACGTTCACCGGGCTCACCGTGCCCGCGGAGGCGTCCACCGGCCCCGCGCTGCCGATACCGACGGCGCTCACGCGTCCCCACAGCGGCGAGCCGGTCAGCCCGGTGAGGACCTCCTCGACGGCCCGCATCACGGTCTCGCCGTCCTCCCGCGCGGGCGTCGGGCGCTGTGCGCGCAGCAGGATCCGGCCGTGGCCGTCCACCAGCGCTCCGGCGATCTTGGTGCCGCCGATGTCGAGCGCGGCCACGAGGTCGGTGTGCATCAGTGTCAGATCTCCCTGTCAACCATGGCAAAGGGGCAGGCCGGTCCGATGGTGGGGCGCAGGCCGGAGTTGGTGGTGGACAGTGTCCCTGCATCTGACAACGTTGTCCAGGCTCTATGCTCGACGCCACATCCTCATACATACCCAGGGACGACGCATCCCCCCGGACCCGCACAGCGGACCGGACCACCCCGGTGGAACGCGGTGGATCAAGTTCATCCCGTGGACGACAGGACAGCGCATCGTGGCCGACACCGCCCGCCGCCCGGAGAACCGCTACGGCAACCGTCCGACCATGAAGGACGTGGCCGCACGCGCCGGGGTCGGTCTGAAGACGGTCTCTCGTGTCGTCAACAGCGAGCCGGGGGTGACTCCGGAGACCGAGCGCCGCGTCCAGGAGGCCATCGACGCGCTGGGGTTCCGCCGCAACGACAGCGCGCGGGTGCTGCGCAAGGGCAGTACGGCGAGCATCGGCCTCGTCCTGGAGGACCTCGCCGACCCGTTCTACGGGCCCCTGAGCCGGGCGGTCGAGGAGATCGCCCGAGCGCACGGCGCCCTGCTGATCAACGGGTCGAGCGCCGAGGACCCGGACCGTGAGCAGGAGTTGGTGCTGGCGCTGTGCGCGCGGCGGGTGGACGGGCTGGTGATCATTCCGGCCGGTGACGACCACCGGTATCTGGAGCCCGAGCTGAAGGCCGGCGTCGCCACGGTGTTCGTGGACCGGCCGGCCGGGAAGATCGACGCCGATGTCGTCCTGTCGGACAGTTTCGGCGGCGCCCGCGACGGCGTGGCCCACCTGATCTCGCACGGCCACCACCGGATCGGTTTCATCGGCGACATGCCCCGCATCCACACCGCCGCCGAGCGGCTGCGCGGCTACCGCGCCGCCATGGAGGACGCGGGCATACCGGTGGAGGACGCGTGGATGTCGCTCGGCGTCACCGACCCGGAGCGGGTGCGCGGCGCTGCCGAGGAGATGCTCACCGGGCCGTCCCCGGTCACGGCGATCTTCGCAGGCAACAACCGGGTGACGGTCACGGTCGTCCGGGTCCTCGCCGAGCAGCGCCGTCCCGTCGCTCTCGTGGGCTTCGACGACTTCGAACTCGCCGACCTGCTCCAGCCGGGCGTCACGGTCGTCGCCCAGGACGCGGCCCAGCTCGGCCGCACAGCCGCCGAGCGCCTCTTCCGCCAGCTGGACGGCACGCTTCTCACGCCTGAGCGCATCGAGCTCCCGACCCGTCTGATCACCCGGGGGTCGGGGGAACTGCCTCCGTCG
>NZ_JAVFVX010000016.1:76400-102928 GCF_033441795.1 Streptomyces sp. ADMS
CGGCTCAGCAGACCGGGAGTCCGGGCACCGGGGCGTCGTTGTCGCCGCCCTCGATGTAGACGTCGCTGACAAAGACATCGGTGTTGCCACGGTCGTCGTCGGTCTTCGCCCACCAGATGTTCGTCCACTCGCCGTATGTCTCGCGCCGGCCCAGATTCTGCTGGCAGTAGAAGTAGTTGGTGCCCGAGTTGAGGACGCCGATTTCGGTGCCGGACGCGGTGTACGACTTGGCGGTGCGCCAGACCGTGCAGTTGTACTTGCCGTCCCCCAAGGACTCGCACGCGGGCGCGGCGCTGGGAGTCGCGCTGCCGCTCGGACCGGCCCCGCCGGGTGTGCCCGTTCCTCCGGTCGCGCCGGTTCCGCCGTCACCGGAGGTAACCCCCGAGGTGCCGCTTCCCGAGGTCTGCGACGGGGCCGGGGTCGTGTTGTCGCCGGGGGCGGTGCCGGAGTCCTTGCCCGGCACCGTCGTCGGCGACGAGGGCTTCCCGGCATTCTTGTCGGTGGGAGTGGGGCTCGTGGAGAGGTCAAGGCCGGCCCGGCCGGTGCCCGTGGAGGGCGCGCCGGCGCGGCTGTCGGTCGACGCCCCGGGCCGGGCGCTCACCTCGCTGTCGTCCCCGCCGGTGAGCGCCACGGTGACTCCGGTGACGGCGAGGACGACGGTGACGGCCGCTGCGGCGAGCAACGCGCGTCCCCTGCGGCGGGGTTGGGCGGAGGCGGTGGCCGGGGTGGAGAGGGCGGTCGGGTCCGCGAGGTGGCCGACGTCCGGTGCACCGGGAGTGGGCAGAGGTCCGGCGGGGCCGAACCCGGGCGTTCTGGAGGTCACCGGCTCCGGCGGACCGAATCCGGGGGGCGCCTGCTGTGCGCCTTCAGGGGCGGGCGATGCCTGCGCGGCGGGCCCGAACCCCGGCGGCACCGCCGGCGCACCTGGCTCCACCGCCTCGTCAGCGCGTACCTCGGGCACCCCGGCCGCGGCAGCCCCGTCCCGTCGCAGCCCCGTCGTCGGCGTGTCCGTCACACCGTTCGCCGAGGACGCAACCGCCTCCAGCAGACCGCGCGCCGCCTCCGCGTCCGGGCGTTCCTCCGGCCGCTTGGCCATCAGTTGCCGTAGGACCGGGCCCAGGGCCTCGGCCCGGCGGGGGGCCGGGAGAGGTTCGTCGACGATCGCGGTGAGCGTGGACCAGGTCGACGTACGGCGGAAGGGTGAGGCGCCCTCGACCGCCGCGTACAGCGTGGCGCCCAGGGCCCAGATGTCGGAGGCGGGGCCGGGGGCGTTGCCCTGTGCCCGTTCGGGGGCCAGGTAGTCCAGGGAGCCCACGAGTTCGCCGCTGCGGGTCAGGTTCGTGGTCGAGCCGTCGCCCGGGTCCTCCATCGTGGCGATGCCGAAGTCCGTCAGGACGACCCGGCCCGAGGCCTCCAGCAAAATGTTGCCGGGCTTCACGTCACGGTGCAGGACGCCGACGCGGTGGGCGGCGGTGAGCGCGTCCATGACCTGGGCGCCGATCCCGGCGGCCTCGCGCGGGTCCAGGGTGCCGCGCTCGCTGAGGACGTCGTCCAGGGAGGGGCCGTCCACCAGTTCCATGACGATCAGCGGGCGGCCGTCGACCTCGGCGACATCGTGCACGGCGACCACTCCGGGGTGCCGGATCCGGGCCGCCGCGCGGGCCTCGCGCTGCATCCGCAGCCGCAGGGCGGCCAGTTCGGGTGCGGCGACGTCCGTGAACGTGCGCAGTTCCTTGACCGCGACCTCACGGCCGAGGACCTCGTCGACCGCACGCCAGACGACGCCCATGCCGCCGCGTCCGAGCCGGTTCACGACCCGGTAACGGCCGGCCAGCAGACGGCCGGTGCCGGCCGTCCGGTCCGTCGCCTCGGCCTCCGCCTCCGGCCGCTTCTCCGGCTGTCCGGCCGTCTGTCCGTGCTCCCCCGAAGACACCGCTGCCCCGTTCCTGTGACCTGCCCCGTGTGTTCGTACAGATTACGGGGCGGGTACGACAGCGGAACCTCGTGGCCCCCGCTGTGACAGGAGTGCTACCTGGGCAACGCCGTGAGGTCGGCCCGGCGCGGCCGGGCGAAGCCGTCCAGGTCGGCCCGGGTCAGGCCCTCCGTCGCCCGGGTCACCTCCGTGACGTCGAGGGCGCCGCAGTCCAGGCCGCGCAGCAGATAGCCGCTGAGGGCCTTGGCGGTGGCGGGCTCGTCCATGACGTCGCCGCCTGCGCGGTTGGCGTAGCGGGAGAGGCGGGACGCGGCCTGTTCGTAGCCCTCGCGGTAGAAGGCGAAGACAGCCGCGTACCGGGTCGGGATGTGCCGGGGGTGCATGTCCCAGCCCTGGTAGTAGGCGCGGGCCAGGGCGCGGCGGGTGAGTCCGTAGTGCAGGCGCCAGGCCGCGTGGACCTGCTCGGTCGGACCGACCGGCAGGACGTTGGTGGAGCCGTCCGAGACGCGTACGCCGGTGCCCGCCGCCGCGACCTGCATGATCGCCTTGGCGTGGTCCGCGGCAGGGTGGTCGCTGGCCTGGTGGGCGGCGGAGACGCCGAGGCAGGCGCTGTAGTCGAAGGTGCCGTAGTGCAGGCCGGTGGCGCGGCCCCCGGCGGCCTGGATCATCCGGGCGACCGTGGCCGTGCCGTCGGTGGCGAGGATGGACTGGCTGGTCTCGATCTGGATCTCGAAGCCGATCCGGCCGGCCGTGAGACCGCGCGCCTTCTCGAACTCCTCCAGGAGTCTGACCATGGCTGTCACCTGCTCGGCGTACGTCACCTTGGGAAGGGTGAGGACCAGCCCGTCGGGCAGTCCGCCGGCCTCCATCAGTCCGGTCAGGAAGATGTCGAGGGTGCGGATGCCCCGGTCGCGCACCGGCGCCTCCATGCACTTCATCCGGATGCCCATGTAGGGGGCGGCCGTGCCCTTCTCGTACGCCTCGGCGATCAGACGGGCCGCGCGGGCCGCCGTCTCGTCCTCCTCGGCATCCGGGCGCGGTCCGTAGCCGTCCTCGAAGTCGACGCGCAGGTCTTCGATCGGCTCCCGCTCCAGTTTGGCGCGGACACGGTCGTGAACGGCTACGGCGAGGTCGTCGGAGAGGCCGAGGACGGCGGCGAGGGAGGCGGCGTCCGGGGCATGTTCGTCAAGGGCGGTGAGTGCCTGGTCGCCCCAGGAGCGGATGGTGTCGGCGGCGAAGGCGTCCCCGGGGACGTACACGGTGTGGACGGGCTGACGGGTGCCGGGGTCTCCGGGGTAGCGGCGTTCCAGCTCCGCGTCGACCGGGGCGAGGGAGGCGCTGATGTCCTCGCCGACGGCACCCGCGAGGCTCGTCACGACCTTCTCCTGCTGGCCCTGACCCATTCCACACCCTCCATTTTCCGCAGTACGGAATCAACAATCCGCATAACGAAGCTAACTGGCGATCTTCACCCCGGTCAACACCGTCTCGACGTGGGATTCTCCATCCTTTCCCGCTGGTCACTGCTGACCCGGCGTCTTCTTCCGTATTCACTGGGCAAGGTTCATCCTGACTCCGAAGGGGAGGAGATCGCGTGCCGAGAGAGGTCGGAGTGACGCGTCGCCAAGGACTCAAGTCCGCGGCGGCCGCCGCCATCGCCGTGCCGCTGCTGACCACGGCGGGCTCGTCGAAACCGGCGGTCGCCGGCGAGCACCCGGGCGCCCTGAACGTCATGACGTTCAACGTGCGCTTCGCGACCGTCGTCGACGAGACACCGCGCTGGACCGTGCGCCGGCCGGTGATGCGGGAGCTGCTGCGCCGCGAGCGCCCCCACGTCATCGGCATCCAGGAGGGGCTCTACCAGCAGGTGCGCATGATCGAGAAGGATCTCGGCGGGCACTACGACTGGATCGGCACCGGACGAGGGGGTGGCAGCAAGGACGAGTTCATGGCGGTCTTCTACGACACCCGCAGACTCGACCCGATCGAGTTCGATCACTTCTGGCTGTCCGACACCCCGTACACGATCGCTTCCAACACCTGGGACGCGGACTGGCTGCGCATGGTGACCTGGGTGAAGTTCGCCGATCTAGCCGACGGGGAGCGGGAGTTCTACGTCCTCAACACCCATCTGGACAGCGTCAGCCAGTACGCCCGGGAGCGCTCCGCGCAGCTCATCGGCAAGACGATCGCCGAGTGGGACCCGTCGGCGCCTGTCATCGTCACCGGCGACTTCAACTCGGCCGCCCACGACAACCGGGTGTACGACCTGATGCTGGAGAACGGGCTCGTGGACACCTGGGACACGGCAGCCTCGCGCAGCCCGGTGTACGGGACGCACCACGCCTACCGGACACCCAGACCAGGCGGCCGGCGCATCGACTGGATACTGACCTCACCCGGGGTGACCACGCACTGGGCGGCGATCAACACCTTCTCCATCGACGGGATGTACCCGAGCGACCATCTGCCGGTGCAGGCCTCACTGACTCTGGGATGACCCGAGGCCCCCGCGGCCGGTCGTACGGTCGCGGGGGCCTCGGACGGTTCAGGAGGCTCAGCCCTTGCGGGTGTTGATCTCCTCGGTGAGCTGCGGGACGACGTCGAAGAGGTCGCCGACGACGCCGTAGTCGACCAGGTCGAAGATCGGGGCCTCGGCGTCCTTGTTGACCGCCACGATCGTCTTCGAGGTCTGCATACCGGCGCGGTGCTGGATGGCGCCGGAGATGCCGCTGGCGATGTACAGCTGCGGGGACACGCTCTTGCCGGTCTGGCCGACCTGGTTGGTGTGCGGGTACCAGCCGGCGTCGACGGCGGCGCGCGAGGCACCGACGGCCGCACCGAGGGAGTCGGCGAGCGACTCGATGATCGCGAAGTTCTCCGAGCCGTTGACGCCACGGCCGCCGGAGACGACGATCGCGGCCTCGGTCAGCTCCGGGCGGCCGGTCGACTCGCGCGGGGTGCGCGCGGTGACCCTGGTGCCCGTGGCCTGGGCGGAGAAGGTGACGTCGAGGGCCTCGACGGCGCCGGCGGCCGGGGCGGCCTCGACGGCGGCCGAGTTCGGCTTGACCGTGATGACCGGGGTGCCCTTGGCGACGCGGGACTTGGTGGTGAAGGACGCGGCGAACGCGGACTGGGTGGCCACCGGGCCCTCGTCGCCGGCCTCCAGGTCGACGGCATCGGTGATGATGCCGGAGCCGATGCGCAGCGCCAGACGGGCGGCGATCTCCTTGCCCTCGGCGGAGGACGGGACCAGCACGGCGGCCAGGGAGCCCCCGGCGGACACGGCCTCGTACGCGGCCTGGAGGGCGTCGACCTTCGGGACGACCAGGTAGTCGGCGTACTCGGTTGCCTCGTGGGTGAGGACCTTGACGGCGCCGTGCTCGGCGAGCGCGTCGGCGGTGGCCGCGGCACCGGCGCCCAGGGCGACGGCGACGGGCTCGCCGACGCGGCGGGCCAGGGTCAGCAGCTCCAGGGTGGGCTTGCGGACGGCACCGTCCACGTGATCGACGTAGACGAGAACTTCAGCCATGGGACTTCTACTCTCCTGCTTGCGGAAGATGAGGGGCGGTCGACGAGAAAGGCTCAACGAGCCTCGAACGGGGCCTAGATGAACTTCTGGCCCGCGAGGAACTCGGCGAGCTGCCTGCCGCCCTCGCCCTCGTCCTTGACGATCGTGCCGGCCGTGCGCGCCGGGCGTTCGGTCGCGGAGTCGACCACGGAGTACGCGCCCTCCAGACCGACCTCCTCGGCCTCCAGGTCGAGGTCGGACAGATCCCAGGACTCCACCGGCTTCTTCTTGGCGGCCATGATGCCCTTGAAGGACGGGTAACGCGCCTCACCGGACTGGTCGGTGACCGACACGACGGCCGGGAGGGAGGCCTCCAGCTGCTCGGAGGCGGAGTCGCCGTCACGGCGGCCCTTGACGACACCGTCCTCGACGGAGACGTCGGAGAGCAGCGTGACCTGCGGGACGCCCAGACGCTCGGCGAGCAGCGCGGGTACGACACCCATGGTGCCGTCGGTGGAGGCCATGCCGGAGATGACCAGGTCGTAGCCGGCCTTCTCGATGGCCTTGGCCAGCACCAGGGAGGTACCGATGGCGTCGGTGCCGTGCAGGTCGTCGTCCTCGACGTGGATCGCCTTGTCGGCGCCCATCGAAAGGGCCTTGCGCAGCGCGTCCTTGGCGTCCTCGGGGCCGACGGTCAGAACCGTGATCTCCGCGTCGTCGGCCTCGTCGGCGATCTGGAGCGCCTGCTCGACCGCGTACTCGTCGAGCTCCGAGAGCAGACCGTCCACGTCGTCACGGTCGACGGTCAGGTCATCGGCGAAGTGCCGGTCGCCAGTGGCGTCGGGCACGTACTTCACAGTGACAACGATCCTCAAGCTCACGCCGGCTCTCCTACTGCATCGTCTGTTCCGGGCTGCCTTCCTGCAGGCAGCATAGGCGCCTCATGCGGCCGGTCCCGGTCGGGGCGGCCCGCGCTCCGAACTGAATATTACTCGCCAGTACACCCACTCCGCGCCCACTGAGCAAGCGCTTTGACGTGTGACCTTCGCAACGCAGCGTAACCGGAACCCGGCCGCCCCGCAGCGTAGCCAAAATCACATTGTACCGATCGGTCAATCACTGTCGGTCAGCCTTGAAGCACGTTGATCAGTCCCGCAGCCCGTTGAAGCGGCCCTGGTGATAGAGCAGTGGCCGTCCAGGGCCCGTGGGATCACCGACCACGACCTCCGCCAGCACGACCCGGTGGTCCCCCGCCGGCACGCGCGCGATGGGCCGGCACACCAGCCAGGCCAGCACTCCGTCGAGAACGGGCACCCCCTCGGGCCCCTCGCGCCAGGCGGTGGGCGCGCCGAACCGGTCGGCGCCGCTGCGGGCGAAGGTCGCGGCCAGCTCGCGCTGGTGCTCGCCGAGTATGTGCACGCCGACATGGGCGGCCGCGGATATCGCGGGCCAGCTGGAGGCGCCGGTACTGATCCCGAAGGAGACGAGCGGGGGTTCGGCGGAGACGGAGGCGAGGGAGGTGGCGGTGAAACCGACGGGACCGGCGCTGCCGCGGGCGGTGATCACGGCGACCCCTGCCGCGTGCTGCCGGAAGACGGAGCGCAGGAGGTCGGGAGAGGCGGGGACGATGGACCGAGGGGTGCCGAGGCCGGGCATGGCCGTCATGGACGTGTCCTTCTGCGAGAGGCGGCGAGCCGGGCGGTGACTGCTCAACTGCCCGGACAGCGCGCGCTCGCGGTGCGCACGAGGTCCACGTGGACTCGCGCGTGGAGAAGGAGTTCCGGAGGCATAGGGTCAGGCTGACGATAGTTGGTGCGCGCAGTCAAGTGGCTTCCGTCATCTGGGAGATGCGTCACCGAACGCTTCATCAGCGGCGGTATCGGGATTCTCGGTCCCTGGCACACCTCAAACGGCCTTCCCCAGCGCGGCGATGACATCGGCCCTGCGCGGCTGTCCGGTCGCCCGTCGCACGATCCGCCCTTCGGCGTCGAGCACCAGCACGGTGGGCGTCTTGAGAATGCCGAGCCTGCGTACGAGGCCCAGGTGCTTCTCGGCGTCGATCTCGACGTGGGTGACGCCGGGGACGAGGCCGGCCACCTCTCCGAGGACGCGGCGGGTGGCCCGGCAGGGTGCGCAGAAGGCGCTGGAGAACTGGACGAGCGTCGCCCTTTCACCGAGGCTCTCGCCCAACTCGGCCGCGCCGAGCCGCTTGCCGTCGTCGCGCCCGCGCACGCGCACTCTCCCGCTCCGCCGCCGCTGCAGCACTCCGAAGGCGCTCGCCGCCGCGAGCACCGCCACGCACACCACGATTCCGGTCGTCCCCGGCTCCAGCGTTCATCAGACCGCAAAGATTCCCGCCTGCTCGAATCGTTTCTGCTGCCGAATGATCGCTTCATGGGCATCGATGTGAGAGGGCCACGCCTCGGGGCGGCCGTGACGACCGCCGTCCTGGCGGCCGTACTGGTCACCGGGAGTGTGTGGCTGCTGGCCTGGCAGACGCCGGCGTTCGCGCTGGGCGCGGCGGGCGGGGTGGGCCGCTCCCCGTACGGCCGGCTGTTCCGCAAGGTGGTCGGTCCCCGGCTCGGCCCGCCGACGGAGTTCGAGGCGCCGGAGCCGCCGCGGCTCGCGCAGGCCGTCGGGCTCGTGTTCGCGGGGGTGGGGCTCGCCGGGTACGCGCTGGGGGTCGAGTGGCTGGGGATCGCTGCGACCGGGCGGCACTGGCGGCGGCGTTTTCGAACGCCGCCACCGGGTATTGCCTGGGTTGCGAGATGTACCTCGTCGTACGACGGGTGACGGTACGCGCGGAGTAAAGGCGCATTAAAAGCACGAGGTGGACCCAGGGGCGACGTGACGATTATCTCGCCGTTCAGAGGCACAAGGGCTGGTCACTCGTCCGTTCTTGGGGCACGATCTGCGCAACGCTGCAAAACCTACGGCTGCGTAACTTATCCCGCCGGGAGCCCCCTTCCCAGGCAGAGCAGAGAGAAGGGTCATCCCCGTCCATGGCTGAGCTTGCCTACCGTCCCGCCATCGGTCTCGCCCAGACACTGTTCAAGGCCTGGGACCTGAAGATCGACTGCAAGGGTTCGGAGAACATCCCGCGCTCGGGTGGCGCAGTGCTGGTGAGCAACCACATCAGCTACCTGGACTTCATCTTCGACGGCCTCGCGGCTCTCCCGCAGAAGCGTCTGGTGCGCTTCATGGCGAAGGAGTCGGTGTTCCGGCACAAGGTCTCCGGCCCGCTGATGCGCAACATGAAGCACATCCCGGTGGACCGCAAGAACGGCGAGGCGGCATACGCGCACGCGCTGGACTCGCTGCGCGCCGGTGAGATCGTCGGTGTCTTCCCCGAGGCCACGATCTCGCAGTCGTTCACGCTCAAGAGCTTCAAGTCCGGTGCCGCGCGCATGGCCCAGGAGGCGGGCGTCCCGCTGATCCCGATGGCCGTGTGGGGTACGCAGCGCCTGTGGACGAAGGGGCATCCGCGCAACTTCAAGCGCAGTCACATCCCGATCACGATCCGCGTCGGCGAGGCCATCGAGGCGTCCCGCGACAGGTACGCGGGCGCGATCACCCGCCAGGTGCGCGAGCGCGTCAACGAGCTCCTGGAAGCCGCGCAGCGCGCCTACCCGGTCCGCCCCAAGGGCCCGGACGACACGTGGTGGATGCCGGCGCATCTCGGCGGCACGGCGCCGACACCGGAAGAGGTGCGGGGGACCGAGGCCCGCTGAGCATTTTCGGGGGGCAGGTCCTACGTTCGCTGCGGGCCGGTGGGGGCCGGTCGCGCAGTTCCCCGCGCCCCTCCGGGGGCGCCCCCGAGCTCACTCCGTGTTGCGGACCGTGATCCTCGCCCCGGGGCTGAACTTTTCCAGGAGTTCCACGAGTTCGGCGCCGGCGGCCTCCGCCTCGGCGGCCGGCAGCGGGGGCAGGCACTCCAGGAGGAAGATCGCGGACGTGGTCTGCTCGGTGAGCCTTGTGCGCGGGCCCTGGCGCCAGTTCCAGCGGCGGCACGTCACCCCCGCCTCGTCGCACCACACGACCTCACCTGCGTCGGGGTGCTCGACGACGTCCGCACCCCCGGCCACGGTCACGAAGTCCTCGGCGCCGGTGGCGCGTACGAGCCGCATACCGCCCTGGATGTGGTCGAGGTCCTCGCCGCCGACCGGGATGAGGTGAGCCACGCTGATCGCGTTGTAGAGGTCGACCAGGACGTTGATCCGGGGCAGACCGGCATCCGGGAGTGCCCGCTTGGCGAGCGCCTCGGCCGAGTTGCGGGTGCGCGACGGCTTGGAGCCGAACGCCGTGTACGCGTCCCGCCAGGCGGCCATGTGCGGGTCCTCGTGCGGGGCGCGGCCGTCCAGACGTACGGCGAGCCGGCGGGCCGCGTCGTCCAGGAGCGCTGAACTGGCTTCGGTGCTGGGCCCGTTGACGAGTCCGTGCGCCTCGATCGCGACATGGGTGAAGCCGGGCGCGAGTGTGCGGACCTCGTCGGACACGGTCAGGGTGAGAGTCATCGCTTGCCTCAGAGTGCGGTGGGGAGCGTCTGCCAGAGATACGGCCTGTCGGGCGCGGCCTTGAGGGCGCCCAGTACGACCGGATGAGGTTCAGCGTACAGTACTGGATAGTCCATCTCATTGGACTTCCCGCCCGGGATCCACGCCAACCGCTCACCATCGAGGGAGAACTGAGCGTCCACACCCGCCTTGTTGCCCCGCGGGTCCTGACGGTGCCAGGCGCCGTTGAACCGCACGGCGACCAGACCGTGCACGGCATGACCGTCCCCGTCATCGCGCGCGAGCCGCTGATAGCACAGCGCGGTGGGGATGTCCTCGGCGCGCAGGAGTGCGGCCAGCGCGTGGGCCTTGGCGTGACAGATACCCGTGCGCTGCTCCAGGACGGTGGAAGCGCGCCAGGTGACCCGCGGGTCACCGCTGTCGGCGGAGTGCGGAATGGTGTCGCGGACGAAGTCGTACGCTGCGTGCGCATAGGCATACGAGTTCACCGCGCTCTTGGCAAGTTGCGCGGCAGCCTCACGCACCAGTGGGTGATAGTGGTCAATGACCTCGTCAGCGGCCAGATAGGCGGACAGGTCAGGGGTGTTCTGGATCAGCTCCATGAGGTCAGAGCATAGAAAAACGATCACCCAACAGTCAATGACTTTCCATGTGACCACATATCTATGCACCAGGGTGCTACCGCGCCATCTCCTCCTGCAGCGCTGCCACGAACGCGTCCACGTCGTCCTCGGCCGTGTCGAAGGCGCACATCCAGCGGACGTCGCCCGCGGCCTCGTCCCAGAAGTAGAAGCGGAAGCGCTTCTGCAGCCGTTCGCTCACGTCGTGCGGCAGGCGGGCGAAGACCGCGTTCGCCTGCACCGGATGGAGGATCTCCACCCCGTGCACGGCCCGCACACCCTCCGCCAGCCGTTGCGCCATCGCGTTGGAGTGGCGGGCGTTGCGCAGCCACAGGTCCTTGGCGAGCAGCGCCTCCAACTGGACCGAGACGAAGCGCATCTTGGAGGCGAGCTGCATGGACAGCTTGCGCAGATGCTTCATATGACTGACGGCGTCCTGGTTGATGACGACGACCGCCTCACCGAACAGCGCGCCGTTCTTCGTCCCGCCGAGGGAGAGAACGTCGACGCCGACCGCGTTGGTGAACGTCCGCATCGGGACGTCGAGCGAGGCCGCCGCGTTGGCTATGCGGGAGCCGTCCAGGTGGACCTTCATGCCGTGCGCGTGGGCGTGGTCGCAGATCTCGCGGATCTCGTCCGGGGTGTAGAGGGTCCCCAGTTCCGTGCTCTGGGTGATCGAGACGACCTGCGGCATCGCGCGGTGCTCGTCGTCCCAGCCGTACGCCTGCCGGTCGATCAGTTCCGGGGTCAGCTTGCCGTCCGGTGTGGGCACCGTGAGCAGCTTGAGGCCGCCCATGCGTTCGGGGGCGCCACCCTCGTCGACGTTGATGTGCGCGCTCTCGGCGCAGATCACGGCGCCCCAGCGGTCGGTGACCGCCTGGAGCGCCACGACGTTGGCGCCGGTGCCGTTGAAGACGGGAAACGCCTCCGCCGTGGCCCCGAAGTGGCTGCGGACGATCCGCTGGAGGTTCTCCGTGTAGTCGTCCTCGCCGTACGCGACCTGGTGCCCGCCGTTGGCCAGGGCCAGGGCGGCGAGCACCTCGGGGTGCGCGCCCGCGTAGTTGTCGCTGGCGAAGCCTCGGGCCTCCGGGTCGTGATGACGGCGTGCGTCGGTCTTCGGAGGGTTCACGGCTTCTCGGTCAGCCACAGACGTTTCCCGTTCACTTCGGCGGCGGGCCGGTCCCAGACGCCGACGATGGCCTCGGCGAGTTCCGTGACGTCGGTGAAGCCCGCGAACTTCGCGTTGGGTCGCTCGGCGCGCATCGCCTCGTGCACCAACGCCTTCACGACCAGGATCGCAGCCGCCGATGTCGGCCCGTCCGCCCCCTCCGAGACCCCGGCCTTGCGGAAGTAGTCGCCCATGGCCAGCGTCCACGCCTCGGCAGCGGCCTTGGCGGCGGAGTACGCGGCGTTGCCCGCGGTCGGATGGCTCGCGCCGGCGGCGCTGATCAGGACGTACCGGCCGCGTTCGCTTCGCTGGAGCGCCTCGTGGAAGGCGAGGGAGGTGTGCTGCACGGTGCGGATGAGCAGCAGTTCCAGCAGGTCCCAGTCGTCGAGGACCGTCTTGGTGAAGGTCTCGCTGCCGCGCCAGCCGCCGACGAGGTGGACCAGGCCGTCGACGCGCCCGAAGTCCTTCTCGATGCGGGTGGCCCAGTCCCGGGTCGACTGCAGGTCGAGCAGGTCGACGGTGTCGCCGACGACGGTGGCGCCGCCGTGCGCGTAGCTCGCCGCGTCCACGGCCTCCGCGAGCCGCTCGGGGTCGTTGTCCGAGCCGACGACGGTCGCGCCCGCCTCGGCGAGCCTGAGCAGCGCCGCCCGGCCGGCGGGTCCGCCCGCGCCCGCGACCGCGATCACCGCACCGCTGAGAGCCCCGTTCCCCATGTTCATCGCCTCCTGAGCAGTGTTTTCGGTGGTGCGGTCGCTCACGCGGCGACCCGCTCGGCACTCTCCGCGGTGATCCCCCTGGTGGAGGCGATCACGCTCTTCAGCTTCTTGGACAGTGCCTCATAGAACATGCTCAGCGGAAACTCGTCAGGAAGCACGTCGTCCACGAGTTTGCGCGGCGGCTGGCTCAGGTCGAGGGCGTCGGGACCCTTGGCCCAGCGGGAGCCCGGGTGCGGGGCGAGATGGGCGGCGACCAGCTCGTACGCCTTGAACCAGTGGACGAGCTTGGGCCGGTCGATGCCCTCGCGGTACAGGGTCTCGATCTCGGCGCAGAGCTGGTTGGTGACCTGCGGGGCACGCTGCCAGTCGATGTGCAGTTTGTTGTCGGTCCAGCGGATCACGTCGTGCTGGTGCAGATAGGCGAAGAGGAGCTGCCCGCCGAGGCCGTCGTAGTTGCGCACGCGCTCGCCGGTGACGGGGAAGCGGAACATCCTGTCGAACAGCACCGCGAACTGCACGTCACGGGCCTGCGGGATGCCTTCCGCCTCCAGCTTCACGGCCTCCTTGAAGGCGGTGAGGTCGCAGCGCAGCTCTTCCAGGCCGTACATCCAGAACGGCTGGCGCTGCTTGATCATGAAGGGGTCGAAGGGCAGGTCGCCGTGGCTGTGGGTGCGGTCGTGGACCATGTCCCACAGGACGAACGCCTCCTCGCAGCGCTTCTGGTCGTGGACCATCGCGGCGACGTCCTCGGGGAGTTCGAGCCCGAGGATGCCGACGGCGGCGTCGGTGACACGGCGGAAGCGGGCGGCCTCACGGTCACAGAAGATGCCGCCCCAGGTGAACCGTTCCGGCGCCTCGCGCACGGCGATGGTCTCCGGGAAGAGGACGGCGGAGTTGGTGTCGTACCCGGCCGTGAAGTCCTCGAACGTGATGCCGCAGAACAGCGGGTTGTCGTAGCGGGTGCGCTCCAGCTCGGCCAGCCAGTCGGGCCAGACCATGCGCAGGACGACCGCTTCGAGGTTGCGGTCCGGGTTGCCGTTCTGCGTGTACATCGGGAAGACGACCAGGTGCTGCAGGCCGTCCGCGCGGCTCGCGGCGGGCTGGAAGGCCAGCAGCGAGTCGAGGAAGTCGGGCACCCGGAAGCCGCTGTCGGACCAGCGGCGCAGATCCTTGGCGAGGGCCTGGTGATAGGCGGTGTCGTGGGGAAGCAGGGGAGACATCTCCGCCACGGCGTCCACGATCCGGCGTACGGCGAGTTCGGCGTCCGCGGGATCCGGGGCGTCCTCCCGGTCGAAGTCGATCGACCCGTCCCTGGCCTGCCATGGCCGGATCTGCTCCACAGCATCCTTGAGCACGGGCCATGCCGGGTGCTCCACCACCCTGCCGAGCGGACGAACCCGCTCGTCCGGAACCGCCTGCACAAGAATTTCCGTCATGTCCCATCCTCCACGGGAGAACCTCACGTAAGGACACCGTATGTGAACAAGGTTCCCGACCACAAGGCGGGACAGAAGAGATTATCCTGCAAACCCCCATGGTCACCGTATTTTTTCCTGCCGGAAACCAAGAGGACGACGACTTCCACTACCCGACAGTGGCCGGTTCACACCCCCTCCGGTTCCGCTGTTTCCGGCCAGCCGTCGCAGCGCGTCTGTACGGGTTCAATGCGGGGCCGGGCGGTTAGGCTGCGGCAGCCGAGCCGCCGTCGACGGAAGCGAGCTGACCTTGAACTTCCTGACCATCGGGCACCGCGGAATCATGGGCGTCGAGCCCGAGAACACCCTGCGTTCGTTCGTCGCCGCCGAGCAGGCGGGCCTCGACATGATCGAACTCGATCTGCGTCTCAGCAAGGACGGCGCTCTCGTCGTCATGCACGACGCCGATGTGGACCGCACCACGGACGGCACCGGTCCCCTCGCCGAGAAGACTCTCGCCGAACTGCGCGCCCTGGACGCGGGCCGCGACGAGCGCGTCCCCGTCTTCGAGGAGGTCCTGGACGCCGTCGGCGCACCGCTTCAGGCCGAGATCAAGGACACGGCGGCGGCTCGGGCGCTGGCCGAGGTGATGGAGCGCCGGGACCTGACCGCACGGGTCGAGGTGTCCTCGTTGCACGAGGACACGATCGCCGAGATCACCCGCCTGGTGCCCGGGGTACGCACCGCACTCATCGCCAGCCGCTACGGCACCGATGTCGTCGAGCGCGCGACCCGCGCCGGCGCCTCGACCGTGTGCCTCAACATCCGCCGCCTCACCCTGGAGATCGTCGAGCGGGCGAGGAAGGCGGACCTGCGCATCATCGGCTGGGTGGTGAACACCCAGGACCAGCTGCGTCTCGTACGCGCCCTGCAGCTGGACGGCGCGACCACCGACTACCCGCAGATCAAGCGCACGGGCCGGTTCACCGCGTAGCGAGCACGCCGGAGATCACACCAGTTCCTTGACCAGCAGCTCGAACTGCAGATCGTCACGCTGCGGAATGCCGAACCGCTCGTCGCCGTAAGGGAAGGGGCTCGTCCTTCCCGTACGGCGGTAGCCGCGCCGTTCGTACCAGGCGATCAGGTCGTTCCGTACGGAGATCACGGTCATGTGCATCTCCCGCGCGCCCCAGGTCTCGCGCACCGCGCGCTCCGCCACGGCGATGATCACCTTGCCGAGGCCCGCGCCCTGGAGGTCCGGGCTGACCGCGAACATGCCGAAGTAGGCGTGGTCACCACGGTGTTCGAGCTGACAGCAGGCGACCACCCGGCCGTCCTGTTCGACGGTCAGCAGTCGGCTGTCGGCCGATTTGATGACGCCCCGCACGCTCTCCGGATCGGTCCGCTGCCCTTCGAGAATGTCCGCCTCGGTGGTCCAGCCGGCCCGGCTGGCGTCTCCCCGGTACGCCGACTCGATCAGCGCGACCAGCGCGTCGACGTCTGCCTCGGTGGCGTCACGGAAGGTCGGTCCGGTGGCGGCGGTGTCCATGGCGGCGGTTCTCCGGGTTCTCATGTTTCCTGCGCACGGCTTTCTTGTGCGCAGCTTTCCAGTGCACGGCGCGGCACCGAGAGCGTAACGCCGATGCCGCGCAGGCCCTAGGCTCCGGTTGCATGGTGCATGTACTGAGCAGCCGGGTTCTCCTCCACCCCGTCGACCCGGAGCGTTCCCGGGTCTTCTACGGCGAGCGGCTGGAGCTCGCCGTCCACCGGGAGTTCGGCACGGGGCCGGAGCGGGGCACGGTCTACTTCCTCGGCGGAGGCTTTCTGGAGCTGTCCGGACGGGCCGAGAAGCCTCTGTCGCCGTCGGTCCGGCTGTGGCTCCAGGTGGCGGACGTGGCGGCGGCGCACGACGAGTTGGTGTCCCGGGGCGTCGACATCCTCCGGCCGCCGGTGAAGGAGCCGTGGGGACTCGTCGAGATGTGGATCACGGACCCGGACGGCACGCGGATCGTCCTGGTGGAGGTCCCGGCGGACCATCCGCTGCGGTACCGGCCCGGCATCTGAAACCCAAGGCGTGCTCATGGTGCGCCGGTGGACGGCCCGGACCGGCGTGCTGCGTGGAGGACTGCCGTACTTCGTGGTCGAGGACGGGTACGTCCCGGCGGACGCGGCGGCCACAGCGGGGGCCGTCGTCGCCATGGAGCCCACGACCGTGCCGTACGGCCCGCGCACCGCGGTGCTGCGGGATACGCAGGGTCCCGTGTCAAGCGTTCACCGGGAGTACGCGCAGGACTGGTCCGGATGCGGGGTCAGAACCGCAGCGCGCCCAGCCGCCCCTCCAGTTGGCCGAGCAACTCGCCCAGCAGTCCCGCGAGTTCCTGCTGCCCGTTGCTGTCGAGGCCGGAAAGCACGGCGCTCTCGTAGGTGAGCTGCTCGGGCAGGACGCCGTCGACGAGGTCGCGTCCGGCGTCGGTGAGGCGCACATGGGCGACCCTCCGGTCCCGGGTGTCACCGCGCCGCTCGACCAGGTTCCGTTCGGTCAGCTGCTTGAGCCGCTTGGTGACGGCGGCCCCGGAGGAGAAGGTCTCGCGGGCGAGTTCGCTCGGGGTCAGTTCATGGCCGGTGCGCCGGAGCGCGCCGAGCAGATCGAACTCGGGGCGCGTGAGTCCCACCCGGCGCAGGGGGGCGTCCTCGGCCAGCTGCAGGAGAGCGGCACAGCGGTTGATCCGACCGATGATCTCCATGGGTCCGGTGTCGAGGCCTGGATGGACGGCCTGCCACTGCCGTACCACTCCGGCCACGGTGTCGTCCGCCGGGCCGAGGTGGGCGCGCGGCGCGGCGGCCGTCTCCTCGGCGGCCGCCCCTCCCCCGTTCACTGCCGTCATGGCCGTACGTCCTCCGTCGTCCTGTCGTCCGTTCGTCCGCCGGCGCCCGCCCCTGGGCGTGGCTCCCGGCCTCGTACCGTCGCCGCGAGCGTACGGTGTCCGGACCGTTCGGCGAGCACGACCCGCTCCTGGGGGCGGGTGCGCTGCCGCCATTCGCCTGCCGCCGCGTCGGCGGTGGTGCGCAGGTCGGCGAGGGCTGCGGCGAGGCCCCGGTGGGCGGTGTCCACGGATCCGGATACAGGGTGTACGCGCGTCAGAGTGCGTTCGGCGTGGGTGCGGGCGTGTTCGACCACCGTGAGGGCGTGCTCGACGCGGGCGCCGGCGCGGTGGTTGGTGACCGCGACGGCGGCGACGAGGCCGAGCAGCGCGCCGACGAACGTGTCCACGATCCGCTCGGCCATCAGGCGTCCGGGGTCCTGGAACCCCGTGAACTCGGTGACGAGCAGCGCCATCGGGGTCACACAGACGCTGCCGAGCCAGTAGTTGCGGCTCATCAGCGCCTCGGCGCCGAAGTTGAGGGCGAGGCAGCACAGGACGAGGGCGATCGGGCCGAGGTGCGCCAGCGGTACGAGGGCGGCGAAGAGCAGGACCCCGGCGAGGTTGCCGACGGTCCGCTGTACGGTGCGGTTCCAGGTGAGCGTGACGTTGGCCTGGTAGAGGGAGGCCGCGGTGACGAGGGCCCAGTAGGGGCGGCCGATACCGAGCGCGAGGGAGGCGTAGCCGGCGAGGGCGCAGCCCAGGGCGGTGCGTGCGGCCAGGGGCACAAGCGGGCCGAGCCTGGTCCACAACGGCGGTGTCGGGGCGATGAGTTCGGGGTCGAGCCGCTGCACGCCGAGGCGTTCGCCGAACGACGGCACGTGGCCGCCGTCGCGCAACTCACCAGCCCAGGAACGCAGTTCGTCCGGTCTACTCTCGGTGGGCGCGGTGAGCGTGAACTCGGCCCGCACGACCAGCTGTTCGAGAGCACGCCTGGTCGTGGCGCGCGCGGTGCCCGGCCGACCGCCGGCCGACGACAGTGCTTGTCGGGCCGCCTGGACCGCGGTCTCGGCGGCGGCCCGTGACCTGACATACCCGTGGCCGCCGGTGCCGTCGCCGGTGCGGTGCGCCTGCTCGTGGGCGGCGACGGCGTTCAGGGCGTGCGCGGTCGCGCGGCGCTCGGGGCCGTACGGGCGGACGAGGCCGGGTGCCATGCCGACGATCCAGGCCCACACGCCCGCCCCGGCGGCGAGCGCCAGATGGCCGGGTACCTGGCCGAGCGTCTGCGGGGCGAACAGCGCGGCGGACGACACGAACGTGAGGACCACGTTCCCGGGCGGGCCGATGCGCGTGGCGTCGCAGAGCGTCTTCTGCGCGGCGGCCAGCAGCGCGCCCACGGCGACCAGGACGACGGCGTTGCCGGTGAGCGAGGCGGTGACGAGGGCGACGGCCAGTCCGGTGAGCATGCCGAGGACCACTCCCGCCAGGACACGGGCGCGGGCGGCGTACGGACGGTTGTGGGCGTAGAGCGCGCACAGGGCACCGGCCATCGTGTACATCGCCAGATCGAGGTGTTCGAGCGCCGCCAGGGCCAGACAGGGCGGAGCGACGGCGGCGATCACACTCAGGGCCGGCTTGAACCAGATGTCGGACGGTCGGCCGATGCGCAGCACGCCGGTCAGCGGGAAGCGCCGTACGGGCGGGACGGCGACGGGATCAGGGCTCACCTCATGAGATTAGCAGGTGTTTTACTCATGAAACATAGCCTCTCACCTGCGGTGCTCCGACGCACGCTCCCCCGCGTACACCATTGCGCTCGCATGCGCACCGCCCGGCGCGGGCATCCCTTCAGCGGAGGTCTCGGGGTCGAGGGGGAGGTGCGTGTGCACGGTCCGGCTTCGCCCGGGTGGCTGCTGGTCGCGTTGTGCGCGGCGACCGGCGCATACTGCCTTCTGCGGATGCGCAGCACTGTCGAGGAACAGCGCCGGGCCGCGGGCAGCGAGGCTCTGATGGGCTTCGGCATGGCCGCGATGGCAGTGCCCGCCGCCGTGCTCACCCTGCCCCGCTGGGCCTGGCTGGTGTACACGGCCGTGTTCGGTACGGCCGCGCTGCACGCCCTGTGGGCGGCCCGCACCGGGCCGCACCATCTGCATCATCTGATGGGCGCCTTCGCCATGGCCTACATGGCCGCCGCGATGACCGTCACCCCCGGTCACCGGCACGGAACCGGAGGCTCCGGAGTCCCGCTGCTGACGACGGCGTTGCTCCTCTACTTCACCGGGTACGTGCTGCTGTCCGGCGTCCGTCTGCTGTCCGCACCGGCCCTGGCCGTCGGCGGCGGGGCCGGGACGGGCCCGCCCGGCTGGGGCGACCGGCCCGAACTGGCACGCGCCTGCCGACTGTCCATGGGTATCGCGACGGTCGCCATGCTGCTCACGCTCTGACGGTACGAAACCGTGGTCTGCGTCACTTTGCCGCGACGGACCGTAGGTCTGAGCGCCGCCCCGCTCATAGGCTGCACCCATGATGGTCCCCGCAGCACTGTTGCTGCTCGGCGCGCTGACCGCCGTTGTCGCCCCGCGGCTGATCGCCCGCGCCGACTGGCCGGACCGCGAACCGGTGGTCGCCCTGTGGGTGTGGCAGTGCGTGGTGGCGGCCGTGCTGATGTGCTGCGCGCTGTCGATGACGCTCAGCGCGGCGACGGCCTGGCAGGCCGTGCGCGGCCATGTGTTCGCCCCGGCACCCCACGCGGTGGTGGAGGCCTATGTCCTCGGCGCCTCCCGTCCGTGGGCCGCGACAACCGCCGTCGCGCTCGCCTGCGGCGGGCTGTGGACCGCGGCGATGCTGGTCCGAGAGGTCGTACGGGCGCGCAGGCGGCGCAGGTCGCGGAGTACCGAACTCCTCGTCCGCGCCCCGCTGTTGCCCGGGGAGGAGCCGCGCCCCGACCGCCTCGTGGTCCTGGAGGGCGAACGCGCCGACGCCTGGTGGCTGCCCGGCACCGCACCCGGGCTGGTCGTCACCACGGCCGCGCTGCGCCGACTCAGGGGACAGCAGCTGGACGCCGTGCTCGCACATGAACAGGGACACGCGCGGGCCCGCCACGACTGGCTGCTGCACTGCTCGGGCGCACTGGCCAACGGGTTTCCGCAGGTCCCGGTCTTCGCCTCGTTCAGGGACGAGATGCACCGGCTGGTGGAACTGGCCGCCGACGACATGGCCTCCCGCCGCTTCGGCCGCCTGACGACCGCCCTCGCCCTCGTCGAACTCAACGAGGACCGGGGCGTGTTCGGCCCCTCCCCGGCCCCACAGGCCCATGTCCCGCTGCGCGTCCAGCGGCTGCTGACCGAGCCGGACCGGTTGCCGCCGGTCCGAAGACTGCGGCTGACGGCCGCCGCGGCCCTGGTGCCGGTGGTTCCCGTACTGGTGGCGTTCGTACCGGGACTGCGGGCACTCGGATAGCGCGCCGGCCGCCCGGCGCCCCCTCGGTTGGCTTCCCGCTCTGCCGTTCGGCGAGGATCGCATCATGTACAGCCCGCACCTCGCACCCCGGCTTGAGCGCCCGGTCCGCCATCCGGCCGTCCCCGTCGCCGTCTCCCTTGCCCTCGCCTCCGTGCTGCTGCTGACCCTGGTCGCGGTGGACTGGCATCCGCTGATCGCCCTCGACGGCGACATCGCGCGCGCCACCCATCGCCGGGCGGTCGACGAAGCCGGACTCACGCACGCGTTCCGGATCCTCACGGACTGGGTGTGGGACCCGCTGACGATGCGCCTGCTGTGCGCTGCCGTGGCGGTGTGGCTGGTGTGGCGGCTCTCCGCGTGGTGGCTCGCCCTGTGGCTGGTGGTCACCTGTGCGCTGGGCACGGTGGTCCAGCAGACCCTGAAGGCGGCGGTCGGCCGCGCCCGCCCCGTCTGGGCCGACCCCGTCGACTCCGCGCACTACGCGGCCTTTCCCTCCGGCCACGCCATGACCGCCACGGTGGTGTGCGGCCTCCTGCTGTGGCTGCTGCGCCGGTACGGCGCCGGACGCGTCGTGTGGCGTACGGCGGTCACCGTGGCGGCCATCTCGGTCGTCGGCGTCGGCCTGACCCGGATCTGGCTCGGCGTCCACTGGCCGTCGGACGTGCTCGCCGGATGGCTTCTCGGAGCGCTCATGGTGGCGCTGGCCGTGGTGTCGTACGAGCGGTTCGGGCGCAGCGACCGAGTGGCACTGACCGCACGCTTCGCGCCTCCCCGATCTGCCCGGGTTCCCCGGAGTTTTGGGTAGGGTCCAGCGCATGGCTGCCGTGCTCTTCGACTTCTCCGGGACGCTCTTCCGTATCGAGTCCACCGACTCCTGGCTGCGCGCGGTGCTCACCGCGCACGGTCTCGGGCTGCCGGAGCCGGAGGTCGCCGCGTCAGCCAGGGCTCTGGAGGTGGCCGGGGCGCTGCCGGGCGGGGCCTCCCCGGAGCGGTTGCCCGAGGCTTTGTCCGCCGTGTGGGGGATCCGCGACGAGAGCGCCGAGCTGCACCGGGCCGCGTACACCGGGCTCGCCCGTCAGGTGCCGCTCCCCGACCCGGCGTTGTACGACGCGTTGTACGAGCGGCACATGATCCCGGCCGCGTGGGCCCCGTATCCCGATGCCGTGGAGGTGCTGGGCGCCCTGCGGGAGCGCGGGATCCTGGTCGGGGTGGTCAGCAACATCGGCTGGGACCTGCGTCCCGTCTTCCGGGCGCACGGGCTGGACCCGTACGTCGACGCGTACGTCCTGTCGTACGAGCACGGCATCCAGAAGCCGGACCCGCGTCTGTTCAAGGTCGCCTGCGACGCGCTCGCCGTCGCCCCGCAGGACGTGCTCATGGTCGGCGACGACAGGCGCGCGGACGGTGGCGCGGCGGATCTGGGGTGCGCGGTGCACTTCGTGGACCATCTGCCGGTGTCCCAACGCCCGGACGGGCTGCGGCCGGTGCTTGACCTGGCCGGCTGAGACCGCTCCGTGCGAGGAGGGGCACGCCGGTCTGAGGTGATCCCCCGCGTCACCCCAGACAGACGGCCGACGAAACCGCCCTCATGGGGCCGTTCCGGCTGCGCCGACCATTGCCGGCTGACAAAAAGTCAACGCAGAGGTAACAGCATGTCCCCACGCGGGGGCCTCGGTCAATGAAGATTGCCGGGGCGTTCCCCGGACATGGACGTCCCGCCGGACACCGAGGTGCCCGGCGGGACACACGACAGGAGTTCGTCGGCGACGGTCAGTCGAGGTAGTCCGGCTGCGTCTGGACGTTCAGCTCACGCAGGTGGACCCACTTGGCCGGGTCCGTGCGCCGGTCGTTGAGCTTCAGGACGTCGAAGCCCTTGGCGATGTCGTTCGAGTAGATGTAGCCGTTGTAGTAGTACGCCGACCAGGGGCCGGCCGTCGTGACGCGGTCGGTGGTCACCGGGCCGCGCTCGAAGTAGGCGATCTCCTTGGGCTTCGAGGAGTTGGTGAAGTCCCATACGGAGACACCACCCTGGTACCAGGCCTGGACCATGATGTCCCTGCCCTTGACCGGGATCAGCGAGCCGTTGTGGGCCACGCAGACCTCGGTGTCCGCCTGGTAGCGGGGGATCTTGAAGTAGCTCTTGAAGACGAGCTTGCGCTTGTCGCCCTTGCCAACGATGTCGTAGATGCCGTCGGCCCCGCGGTTCGGCCCGATCTCCGCGTTGCAGGTGGCCGCGCCGCCGCCGCCCAGTTCGTCGGTGAAGACGACCTTGTTGGCCCTCTGGTTGAAGGTCGCCGAGTGCCAGAAGGCGAAGTTGACGTTGTCCTGGACCCGGTCGATGACCTTCGGGTGCTCCGGGTCCTTGATGGAGAAGAGGATGCCGTCGCCCATGCAGGCGCCCGCCGCGAGGTCCTTGGAGGGCAGCACGGTGATGTCGTGGCAGCCCGTGGTCTTGGAAACGCCCGGGTTGGTGGGCGAGCCGGGGTTGCCGCCGCCGTCGGGGCCCTCACCGGGGAAGAGAACCGGGAAGCCGACAACTGCCGCCTTCTCAGGGGCCTTTCGCGGCACCTTGATGACCGAGATGCCGTCGTGCGGCGGCTGACAGTCGGGGAAAGCTGCACTCGGCGAGTACGAGGAGACGTAGACGTAGATGTTCTTGCGCTCGGGCACGAGCGTGTGGGTGTGCGAGCCGCAGGCCGTCTCCACAGCGGCGATGTACTTCGGGTTCGCCTTGTCCGTGATGTCGAAGATCTTCATGCCCTCCCACGACGACTTCTCCGTCGCGGGCTGCGAGACGCTGTTGCAACTGCTGTCGCTGCGCGAGGCGTCGGTGGACAGGAAGAGCAGGTTCCCGGAGACGGAGATGTCGTTCTGGCCGCCGGGGCACAGCACCTGCGAGACGGTCTTCGGGGCCTTCGGGTTGCTGATGTCGAAGACGCGGAAGCCGTCGTAGTTCCCGGAGAAGGCGTACTTCCCCTGGAAGGCGAGGTCCGAATTGGTGCCGGGCAGCGCGTCCTTGGGGATGTTGGCGAGGTGGGTGATGTTGTCGGAGTGGACGATCTCGTCCACTCCGGGTATCTCACCCGCGGCCAGGGCTTCCTTGACCTGGGTCTGCACGCTCTTGGAGATCTTCTCCGAGACCGTCGGGCCGTCCCCCGGATCGGGGGTCGCGGCTGCGGGGCCGGCGGTCAGCAGGGCGGCCAGGAGTCCGGCCGCGGCGGCGGCAACTCCCAGGCGTCTGTGCCGCGTTCGGGGATTGCTCAACAGGGTCACTGCGTCCTCCCTGGTAGCCGTTCGGGTCAGAACGGTTCACGGTCCTCCGAAGTATCGTCTTCATCATGCACCGATCAATAGGGAGCAATGCACTTGTAATGAAAGTTTCTGATCACCGGCGTATGGAAGCGTGCTAGGACGGACACAGCACTCACGAGGTGTCCCTCAACCCACCTGACACAGGAGGTCGTTGTGCCCGTCCGCCGCGCGTCCCGCACCTTCCGCCCGGTCCTGGCCGTGCTCGCGCTCACCCTCGCGCTCGGCGCCTGCGACTCGGGTTCGTCCTCCGACGCGGACGGCAAGTCCCCCAAGGCGACAGGGCCTTCGGTGATCGCGCCCGGACTCCCCGGCGAGGCGGCTCAGACGCTCTCCCCGGAGGAGGCGAAGGCTCAACTGCCGGACGACTCCCCCAACTCGGCGGACATCTCGTACGCCCGCAAGATGATCGAGCACCACGCGCAGGCGATCGAGATCACCGAACTCGTTCCGAAACGAGCCGAGTCGACACAGGTGAAGCGGTTGGCCGAGCGCATCGCCGCAGCCCAGCGGCCCGAAATCGCCGGAATGCAGGGCTGGTTGAAGGACAACGGCGCCGGCGAGAAGACCACCGGGCACAGCCACGAGGCGATGCCCGGCATGGCTACCGAGGCACAGCTCGCCAGGTTGCGCGCGGCGAAGGGAAAGGCGTTCGACGAGCTGTTCCTGACGTTGATGATCACGCATCACGAGGGGGCCGTCACGATGGCCACCGAGGTGAAGGGGCAGGGCAACAACGTCCGGGTCGAGGAGATGGCCGACGACGTGATCGCGCAGCAGACGACCGAGATCAACCGGATGCGCGGTATGTAGTCCTGTGGTCAGGGGCGGGACCGGGTCGGGCTCGCCGCCCCCGGAAACCCTTGCTCAGCGCCGGGCGTGACGAGGCGTCAGGAATCCGGCGTCACGGGCCTGTGAGATCAGCCTGAGGGATCGGCGGCGGCTGCGCCCGGTCGCGCACATCACGGCTAGAACGGGGTCGGCGCCCTCCCCCTGGGCCGCGCGGTACTCCTCCGCGACCAGCCATCGTCCCTCGATGCCACGCGGCCAGGCGGGCCGGGCGCGACGAGGCCGAGCGCACGCCCCGGCCTCCCGGGGCCCGTCTCCGCACACCTCGAAGAGCGGCCCCTCGATCCAGTCCGCGAGCGCCGCCAGATCGTCGAGCGACAGCGCCGGCTGCGCCCGTACGTCCTCGATGGAGACGCCCGTCTCACGGACCACGGCGAGTACGTCGACCCGGGCGCCGTCGGCGAAAGCGAGCCGGACGTCGAACCAGGCCGTCGTCGCCGCCCCCTCGCGCTCCTGCACTTCCCAGGCAGGCCGCACCGAGACCGCGCCCTCCGTCGGGCAGCGACCGGAAAGATTGAGAAAGGATGCTTCCAGCACATACTAAACGTAACCGCATCATCACATTCCATACGAACGGACACGCGCGTCTGTCCCGCCCGCACTCTGTCAGCGCAGCTCCGGCGGTGCGATCCTGTAGGTGTCAGCACAGGGAGTTCCGCAGTGTCCCGCAGTGAGGGGTTCCGCCGTGTTGCGTGTCGCCGTCGTGGGTTCGGGCCCGAGCGGGGTCTACACCGCCCAGAGTCTGGTTGAGCAGCATCCCGAGGTGCTGGTCGACGTCCTCGACCGGCTGCCGGCGCCGTACGGCCTGGTGCGGTACGGCGTGGCGCCGGACCACGAGAAGATCAAGTCGCTGCAGAACAACCTGCGCGCCGTCCTGGAGCACGAGCGGGTGCGGTTCCTGGGCGGCATCCGGATCGGTTCCGGCCCCGGCGAGCTGCCCGGTACGCGGCTGCGGGAGCTGTACCACGCGGTGGTGTACTGCGTGGGCGCCGCCACCGACCGCCATCTGGGGATTCCCGGCGAGGAGCTGCCAGGCAGCTGGTCGGCGACCCAGTTCGTGGCCTGGTACAGCGCCCATCCGGACACCGTCGACGACGGCTTCGTCCGTGGGGCGCGCTCCGCCGTGGTCATCGGCGTCGGCAACGTGGCGGTGGACGTGGCCCGCATGCTCGCGCGTGGCGCGGCCGAGCTGAGCCCCACCGACATCCCGCAGGCGGCACTCACCGCACTGGCCGCGAGCGGGGTGACCGACATCCACATGGTGGGCCGGCGCGGCCCCTCACAGGCCCGCTTCACGACCAAGGAGCTGCGCGAGCTGGGCTCCCTGCCGGACACCCAAGTCGTCGTGGAAGAGGCCGAGTTGGCGCTCGATCCGGCATACGCCGACCCGTCCGCACTGCCGGCCGTCCAGCGCCGCAACGTGGAGGCACTGCGCGGCTGGGCCACTCTGCCGTCCATGAGCGCAGCCCGCCGTATCCGGCTGCGCTTCTTCTGCCGCCCGGTCGAACTGCTCGCAGCCGGAGGCCGGGTTGGCGCCGTGCGTTTCGAGCGGACGACGCCGGACGGGGCCGGCGGCGTGACGGGCACAGGGCAGTACGAGGACATCGAGGCGCAGCTCGTGCTCCGCTCGGTCGGCTATCGCGGGGTTCCGCTCGACGGGCTGCCGTTCGACGCGGCCCTCGGCACCGTGCCGCATCTCGCGGGCCGTGTGCTGCGCGACGGCCGCCCCTCCCCCGGCGAGTACGTGGCCGGCTGGATCAAGCGCGGCCCGACCGGTGTCATCGGCACCAACCGGCCCTGCGCCAAGGAGACGGCGACGTCCCTGCTCGCGGACGCCGCCGCGCTCGTACGGCAGGAGCGGCCGGAGGACCCGCTGACGGTACTGCGGGCGGCGGGATTCCGGCCGGTCGGATGGGCGGGCTGGCAGGCCATCGAGCGGGCCGAGGCCAAGCTGGGCGCCACCCTCGGGCGGAGCGTCGTGAAGCTGCCCGACTGGGACTCGCTGCTGGCGGCTGCACGGGCGGCGGAAACCTCGTAGGGCGGAGCGCCCCGCAGACTCACCACCACCTCGGTGGGCATGACACACATCGGCAACAGGCCAGACATCAACAAACTGTTTAAGCCTTGATCCACCGATTCGATGTTTGTGGATAACTCTTCTTGAAACGAGGAA